>DATHAG010000021.1:0-9436 GCA_035296825.1 Gaiellaceae bacterium
CGAAGAGCGCGAAGAATACTCGGTCGTGTGGGGCCCGGACCTCGAGCCGGCTGACGCTCGGCTCGCGGTCCCAGGAGAGCACAACCGCCGGAACGCGGCCTGTGCGCTTGCAGCCCTGGAGCTCGCGGGAATTCCGAAGACGGACGCTCTCGCCGCCCTCCGCGGCTTTACCGGCGCAGGCCGCCGGTTCGCTCTACGCGGGGAGTCGAGTGGCGTGCGGGTCTATGACGACTACGCTCACCATCCCACGGAGGTCGCTGCCACCCTGGCTACCACCCGGGCGCTCGCGGGCCCAGGCCGGATCGTCGCAGTCTTCCAGCCACATCTGTACTCCCGGACGGCGTACCTGGCACACGAGTTCGCGACCGCGCTCGCCCATGCCGACGTTGCCGTCGTGACCGAGATCTATCCGGCACGCGAGGAGCCCTGGCCTGGTGTTTCCGGCAAGCTCATCGTCGACCGCCTCACCGAGGTTCGGCCCGGGATGCCGGTCGGGTGGGCGCCCGCGCTGAACGATGCTGTAGTGCTTGCGGCCGAAAGGGTGCGCGCCGGCGACATAGTGCTCACCCTCGGGGCGGGAGACGTCGACACCATCGGCCCCGCGATTCTGAAGCGGCTGGAACGATGAAGGAGAACGTTCCTCTCTCTCGGTACACCACGATCGGGACCGGTGGCCCGGCACGGTGGTTCGCCGAGCCGGAGACGACGGAGGAGCTGGTCGAGATTCTCGCCTGGGCGCGTGACGAGGAGCTTCCGGTCGTACCTCTCGGCCTCGGTTCCAACCTGCTCGTCGCGGATGAGGGCTTTGCCGGCGTCGCGCTGAAGCTTGCGGGCGCTCTCACGGTCGCGAAGGCCGGAGACGGGATGCTCATGGCGGGAGGAGGGGCTGCGAACGCGGTCTGCCTCCACCGCGCGCGGGTGGCAAACCTCGGCGGACTTGAGTTTCTCTGCGCGATCCCGGGGACCGTGGGCGGCGGCGTCTGGATGAACGCGGGCGCGTACGGGAGCGACGTTGCAGCCGTGCTCAGTCGCGCCCTCGTCGCTGACGCGTTGGGGGCCCGGTGGCAGACCCCCCAGGAGCTCGGCCTCACGTACCGGCGCTCCGGCCTCGGGCACGGCCAGGTGGTCGCCGGCGCGGAGTTCCGCCTCGAGTCTAGACCGGAGCCGGAGATCAAACGGATTGTTGCCGGCATGCAGGAGAAGCGGAAAGACGCACAACCGACGAACAAGCGGACGTTCGGGAGTGTCTTCAAGAATCCGGATCACGAGCTCTCTGCTGGGCGGATGCTCGAGGCTTGCGGTCTGCGCGGCCACGCGATCGGTGGGGCTCGAATCTCGCCGAAGCACGCGAACTTCATCGAGAACGACGGTCGTGCGCGATCCGTCGACGCAATCGCCTTGCTCGTCGAGGCCCGGCGCCGGGCGTTCTCCGAATACGGAGTCACGCTCGACCCCGAGGTACGGCTCGTCGGATCCCTGGCGATTCCAGCGATCGACGGGCCCGGGAAGCCCGGGTAGGAGCGTGGGAGCCAGCGGCGAAGAGGCGATGGTGGCTCGCCGGCTCGCACTCGCCGCCGCTCGGGCGCAGCCGATTCGGCCTGCGCCTGCACTGCCACGACTTCGGTTCTCGCTCAGGCGCACGCTCGTGGGCGTCGGGGTCGTCATCGGAGTCTTCGCCCTCGGGTATCTGGCCGCGCGCACGACGTCGGTCTTCGCTTTGAAATCCGTTGCGGTGACCGGCGCTCGTGGCGCGGTCGAGGCGGATGTCCGTGCTGCTCTTCGGCCTCTGGAAGGAGATAGCCTCGTCACGGTCGATGCAGACAGGGTCGAGCGTCAGCTCTCGGCACTTCCCTCGGTACGGGCCGCCCGTGTGGACAGGGCCTTCCCACACGGACTCCGGGTTGTGGTCTTCCCCGAGCACCCGGTGGCCGTTCTTCGCTCCGGACGAGCAGCCTGGGTCGTCTCGGGGAGGGGTCGGGTCATCAGGGTCGTCCAGCCGGATTCGAACAGGCGGTTGCCGCGGATCTGGCTCGCTGCCGGCGCGGTGTTCGAGCCGGGAGCGAGCCTCGCCTCTTCGGCCGCGTCGAAAGCCCTCAGAGCGCTTGCGTTGCTGCCGGCGCAGTTCCCGGTGCAGGTGCGGGCCGCGCGAGCGACCGAGGACGGTCTTCTTCTGGTCCTGTCGATCGGAATGGAGGTTCGCCTGGGCCCGGAGGTCGATCTGGAGGCAAAGCTGGCTTCCGCGGCCGCCGTGCTCGGGGGCCTAACTGCCCTGGAGCGGGCCGAGCTCGATTACCTCGATGTGAGCCTGCCCGAGCGGCCGGTGGGCGGTGTCAACTCTCAAGTCGATGGTTGAGGGTTAGACTTTTCCCGAAAAAACCCTGCAAACAGGCGTTTGACACCGAGGGATAAGCTGCGTAAGGTCAGCCGTACGCTCAAGTCGAGCTTCAGCTATCTTCCCTTCGAATGAGAGATACCTCGGGCAGCTACATAGCGGTTATCAAAGTCGTCGGCGTCGGCGGCGGCGGCTCGAACGCCGTCAACCGGATGGTCGATGCGGGAGTCACCGGCGTCGACTTCGTCGCGGTCAACACCGACGCGCAGGCACTGCTTGGCTGCGACGCCGATGTGAAGCTCCACATCGGGGCTCAGGCGACGCGCGGGCTCGGCGCCGGCGCGAACCCGGAGGTTGGTCAGGCGGCTGCGCTCGAGAGCCGAGACGAGATCAAGGAGGCGCTGAAGGGTGCCGACATGGTCTTCGTCACCGCAGGCGAGGGTGGGGGTACCGGCACGGGCGGCGCGCCGATCATCGCGGAGATAGCTCGTGATCTCGGCGCCCTGACGGTCGGTGTAGTCACACGCCCGTTCGACTTCGAAGGGCGGAAGCGCGCCGAGCAGGCGCAGCAAGGGATTACCGAGCTGCGCGACAAGGTCGACACGCTGATCATCATCCCGAACGATCGCCTCCTGCAAGTGGTCGGGAAGCAGACTCCGGTGATGGAGGCTTTTCGGATCGCAGACGACGTGCTGCGCCAGGGCGTCCAGGGAATCACCGACCTGATCACTATTCCCGGCCTCGTCAACCTTGATTTTGCGGACGTCCGGACGGTCATGAGCGATGCGGGTTCCGCTCTCATGGGCATCGGAGAGGCCGAGGGAGAGAACCGGGCCGCCGAAGCCGCGCGGACAGCCGTCTCATCTCCGCTCCTCGAGGCATCGGTCGAGGGCGCGACCGGGATCCTGCTCAACATCACCGGCGGCTCTGACGTGGGCCTCTTCGAAGTGAACGAGGCGGCAGAGGTCGTGACCGGCGCGGCCGACCAGAACGCGAACGTCATCTTTGGCGCCGTCATCGACGAGAACCTCGCCGGCAAGATCCGCGTGACCGTGATTGCGACCGGCTTCGACGCGAAGCTCCGGCGCGACCGCCGTGACCGGGAGCCGAAGACTGCCGAGCCGAACGGTGACAGGGAGCGGGAGCCGAGTGAGGGGTTCCAGGTGCCCGCCGATACGCTCGACGTCCCACCCTTCCTGCGCTAGCAGGAAGGCTCGGCCCGATAGCGTTGCTATCGGCACTCCCTGCGTTCTTGCCTCGGAACGACCAGCGCACCACGACGACGAGCGTCGTTCCTCCTGCTAGCGGGATTGCTTCTCCAGCATGGCGGGGGCAGGACGGATAGAACGCCGGGGTGCGCCCGCCCCGCGAGCCCTTTCGCATCAAGATGGTGGAGCCTGTCCGTGCGACGATGCGGCCGGAGCGTCATGACGCGCTCGTAGCGGCGGGCTGGAACCCGTTCCAGCTGGCGGCCTCTGACGTCGAGCTGGACCTCCTGACCGACTCCGGCACCGGCGCCATGAGCCAGGATCAGTGGTCGGCGCTCATGCGGGGCGATGAGTCGTACGCCGGCTCGCGCAGCTTCGCGCGTTTCCGCGAGGCCGTCCGCGAGGTGCTCGGATTTCCCTACGTCGTGCCGACCCATCAGGGACGTGGAGCCGAAAGCGTTTTCTTCGGCGCCGTCATCGACCCCGGTGAGATCGTGCCGTCGAACGCGCACTTCGACACGACGCGCGCCCACATCGAACTGCGGGAGGGTATCGCGCTCGATCTTCCCATTCCCGCCGCGCTCGATTCCGGTGGGGATTACCCCTTCAAGGGAAACCTCGACGTCGACGCGCTCGCCCGCTTGCTCGAGAGCGAGGACGGGGACCGCGTCTCGATCGTCATGCTGACGCTAACGAACAACGCGGGCGGCGGGCAGCCCGTCTCGATGGAAAACATCACGGCCACGGCGGCGCTGGCTCGTAAGCACGACAAGAAGCTCGTGCTGGACATCGCCCGGTTTGCGGAGAATGCCTGGTTCATCCGGGAGCGCGAACCGGGGTTTGCGGACGTTCCGCTGCGGGAGATCGTGTTGCGTAGCCTGGCGGAGGCGGACGCCGTGCTCATGAGCGCGAAGAAGGACGCGATTGCCAACATCGGCGGGTTCGTAGCAATCCGCGACGACGAGGAGTTCTTCCACCGCCTCCAGGCACGGGGGATCGTGTTCGAGGGATTCCCGACGTACGGCGGCCTGGCCGGTCGCGACCTCGAGGTGATTGCGGTCGGCCTACGAGAGGTGCTCGACGAGGAGTACCTCCGCCACCGGATCGGCCAGGTCGCATATCTCGGTCACGTGCTCCTCGAGGCCGGCGCAAGCGTCCTCCAGCCCTTCGGTGGGCATGCGGTATATCTCGACGCCTCTCCGATGCTCCCCGCAATTCCGGTCGAGCAGTTCCCGGCCCAGGCGCTCTCGTGCGCGCTCTACCTCGAGGGCGGAGTTCGCGGAGTCGAGATCGGCTCCGTGATGGCCGGACGGGACCCCGTGACGGGCGAGAACCGTCGACCGCCGCTCGAGCTGGTTCGTCTCGCCGTGCCGCGGCGCGTCTACACCTCGCGCCAGCTCGAGCAGGCTGCGGATGCCGCGGCGACGGTGATCGCAAACGCCGGATCCGTACGGGGCCTCGAGATCGTCGCGGAGGCCCCGGTTCTCCGGCACTTCACCGCGCGCTTCCAGCCGATCTGACGCAAGCTACGCCCGCCGCGCGCCTCAGCGGTCTGCGACTAGGATCCGCCGCTGTGCAGACGGCACGCCGAACGCCTCTCTACGAGCGCCACGTGGCGCTCGGCGCGCGCATCGTCGACTTCGCAGGCTGGGAGATGCCGGTCCAGTACACCGGCATCCAAGAGGAGCACCGTGCGGTGCGGACGTCCGCGGGCGTCTTCGACGTCTCGCACATGGGCCAGCTCGAGCTCTCCGGTGCCGGAGCCCTCGACTATCTCCAGGCACGGCTTTCGAACGATCTCGACCGGATCGGCGACGGGCGCGCCCAGTACACGCTCCTGACCAACGACGGGGGCGGGATCACGGACGACCTGATCGCGTACAGGCGGGGTGACGACGACTACCTGCTCGTCGTGAACGCAGCTAATGTCGAGCCGGACCATGCGGCGCTCCCGGAGACGACCGACGTCTCCGATCGCTACGCCCTTCTGGCCGTTCAGGGGCCCGAGGCGCTCGAGCGGCTGGGCGTCGAGCTGGAGCCGTTCACGTTCCGGGATGACGAAGTACTCGGTGTCCGGTGCCTCGTCGCCGGGACGGGCTACACGGGAGAGCGCGGCTGCGAGCTGGGCTGCGATCCGGACGATGCCGCCCGGCTCTGGGACGCGATCCTCGCGTGCGGGGTCGTCCCGTGCGGCCTGGGCGCGCGCGACACCCTCCGCCTGGAAGCGTGTTATCCACTCCACGGAAACGACATCTCGCCGGAGCGAACGCCGATCGAGGCGGGGCTCGGCTGGGCGTGTGCGCTCGACAAGGAATTCACCGGCGCCGAAGCGCTCAGACGCCAGAAGGAAGAAGGCACGGCCGAGCGCCTGGTTGCCTTCGTGTTGGACGACAAGGGCATCCCGCGGCAGGGAATGAAGGTCATCGAGCCACCCGGGGAGGTTACGTCGGGCTCCCTCTCCCCGATGCTCGGCATCGGGATCGGGCTCGCCTACGTCCCGACTGGGTCCGCGGAGCCGGGAACGAGGGTCAGCGTCGACCTCCGCGGGCGTGCGCGAAAGGGGCATATCGTGAAGAAGCCGATCTACAAGCGAGAGGGGGCGTGAAGGTGGCAGCGGCAGAGAGCTATCCCGAAGAGCTCAAGTACCACCCCGAGCACGACTGGGCGAAGGTGGACGGAGACACGGCGACGATCGGGATCACCTGGTACGCCCAGGACGCGCTCGGTGAGATCGTGCACTTCGAGCCCCCGGAACAGGGAGGCTCAGTCGCCAAGGACGAGAGCTACGGAGAGGTCGAGTCGGTGAAGGCAGTATCCGACCTGGTCTCGCCGCTCTCCGGCGAGGTGATCGAGGTGAGCAAGGCAGTCGTGGACGAGCCCGAAAAGATCAACGAGGACCCGTACGGAGAGGGTTGGCTGATCAAGGTTCGGCTCTCGGATCCAGCGGAGGTCGACGGGCTTCTCGACGTCTCCGCCTACAAGGAACTTCTCTCCGAGTAGAGATGGTCGATCGGCAAATACCGCGCCCACGGATGGCCCGTCCCCGCGGCCGCGGGCACGCCAATCCTCGACCAACCATCTGATGAGCTACCTCTCCCTCACGGACGCCGACCGCGAGGCGATGCTCGAGGCGATCGGCGTCTCGTCCGTGGACGAGCTCTTCCGAGACATCCCGAAGGGCCTGCGTCTTGACCGCCCCCTCGCCCTCGACCGAGCGCTCTCGGAGCAGGAGCTCGTCGAGCATCTCTCCGAGCTGGCGGCGAAGAACGTCTCCGTCTCGGAGGAGCTGTCGTTCCTCGGGGCGGGCATGTACGACCACTACGTTCCTGCCGTGGTCGACGCGATGCTCGCGCGGGGCGAGTTCCTGACGGCCTACACGCCCTACCAGCCGGAGATGAGCCAGGGCGTCCTGCAGGCCATCTTCGAGTACCAGACGGTGATCTGCGAGCTGACCGGCATGGACGTCTCCAACGCATCCGGCTACGACGGAACCACCGTTGCCGCCGACGCCTGCTACGTCGCCAAGCACGTCACCGGGCGAACCAAGGTCGTACTGGCCGAGACGCTGAATCCGCAGGTCCGGCAGGTTGTGAAGACCTACGCACCGGGGTTCGGGCTCGAGGTCGTCGAGGTGCCGCATCGCGACGGCGTCACGGACCCGGACGAGCTCCGGCGCGCCGCTGAGGATGCCGCCTGCGCCATCTTCCAGCAGCCCAACTTCTTCGGTTGTCTCGAGCCGGCTCCCGAGCTGGCTGCGGCGGCCAACGACGCTGAGGCGCTCGCTGTCGCCCATGTCGATCCGCTCTCCCTCGGCGTTCTGGAGGCGCCCGGCGCCTACGGATGCGCGATCGCAATCGGCGAGGGCCAGGGTGCCGGGAACTACCTCTCCTACGGCGGCCCGCACTACGGCTTCTTCGCAGCTAGGAAGGACTTCATCCGACGGATGCCCGGCCGGATCATCGGCGAGACGACCGACCTGGACGGCAAACGCGGATTCGTCCTGACGCTCCAGACGCGCGAGCAGCACATCCGCCGCGAGAAGGCGACACACAACATGACCACGAACCAGACGCTCCTCGCCCTTGCTGGCCTCATTTATCTGAGTTGGCTCGGCCCTCAGGGGCTCAGGGAGGTGGGCGAGACGTGCATGGGCCTCGGGGCCTACGCGAAGGAGCAGCTCGGGCTCCAGCTGGTGTTTCCAGAGCAGACAACGTTCAAGGAGTTTGCCGTCCGCGTCGGACAGAGCGGCCAGGACGTGATTCGTGCCGGCCGCGAGCGAGGGATTCATCCGGGCTATGCGCTCGGGCGTGACTACGAGGGCTTGGACGACGCGCTGCTCGTCTGCTTGACCGAGAAGAGGAGCCCGGCGGACATCGACCGTCTCGCCGCCGTTCTGAAGGAGGTCGCGCCATCGTGAAGCTGATCTTCGAGAAGTCGCAGCCGGGACGCCGCGCCTCTAGTCTGCCGCGCTGCGACGTGCCCACGGTCGAGGTTCCAGAGGGGCTCCGGCGCGAGAAGCCTCCACGCCTGCCAGAGCTCGCCGAACCCGAGGTCGTCAGGCACTTCACGGCGCTCGCGGATCGGACCTTCGGCGTCGACACGGGCTTCTACCCGCTCGGCTCGTGCACGATGAAGCACAACCCGCGCGTCAACGAGCGCGTTGTGACGCTGCCGAGCTTCCGTGATCTCCACCCTCACCAGGAGGAGGAAGGCTCACAGGGCGCGCTGGAGCTGATGTGGCGCCTGCAGGAGATCCTCGCAGAGGTGGCGGGGCTCGACGCGGTCTCGCTCCAGCCTGCAGCCGGCTCTCAGGGAGAGCTGACCGGGCTCATGCTCATGCGGGCCTACTTCGCCGATCGAGGAGAGGGCGAGCAGCGGACGACCGTGATCACCGCGGACACGGCTCACGGCACGAACCCTGCGAGCGTGACGATGTCGGGCTACCAGCTCAAGAAGGTCGAGACGGACGAACGTGGGAACCTCGATCTCGAAGACCTGCGGGGGAAGGTCGACGAGACCACCGCCGGGCTCATGCTCACGAACCCCTCGACACTCGGGCTCTTCGACGAGCACATCGCGGAGGTAGCGGAGATCTTCCACGACGCAGGAGCGCTCCTCTACTACGACGGCGCAAACCTGAACGCGGTCTGCGGCATCTCGCGGCCCGGCGACATGGGCTTCGACATCATCCACTACAACCTCCACAAGACCTTTTCGCAGCCACACGGCGGCGGTGGGCCCGGCGGTGGGCCGGTCGCCGTCCGGGACATCCTCGAGCCCTTCCTCCCAGCACCGGCGATCATCCGGGAGGGCGATGCGTTCAGGCTCGATTACGACCGGCCGAAGTCGATCGGCAAGGTGCGCGGCTTCTGCGGACCGTTCGGCGTCTTCGTGCGCTCCTACGCGTTCATCCGCGCGTACGGGCCGGGGCTCCGGGCTATGTCCGAAGCAGCCGTCTTGAATGCGAACTACATGCTGGCGCGCCTCAGAGACGTGTACGAGCTTCCGTTCGACCGGCTCTGCATGCACGAGTTCGTCCTCTCGGCGCGCGGCCTCAAGCGGGAGCACGGCGTCAGCGCCCTCGACGTGGCCAAGCGGCTCATGGACTACGGGTTCCACCCGCCGACGATCTACTTCCCGCTGATCGTGCCCGAGGCGCTCATGGTCGAGCCGACGGAGACGGAGGCCAAGGAGACGCTGGACGACTTCGTCGAGGCCATGTGGTCGATCGCCCGGGAGGCCGCCGAGGATCCCCGCCTGGTGAAAGATGCGCCCCATAGTCGGCCGGTTCGACGGCTCGACGAGGTCAAGGCTGCGAAGCGCGCGATCGTCAAGTACGGGTTCGAGGAGCACCCCGACCCGTCCGGCCAGCCGGCCGTCGGCGAGGCGCTCGAGG
>DATHAG010000022.1:0-4949 GCA_035296825.1 Gaiellaceae bacterium
GTGTGCAGCAAGGTATTCGCCGTGGGAGCGCGGGACCAGCACGTCCAGTTCGCCTTGCCAGAGCCGCACCTCGGTCGGCACGTCGGCGAGCTCGAAACCCCAGGCCGTCACGAAGGCGAGGTCGTCGTCGACCGAGCCGCCGCTTCCCTGGGGCACTGACTCGACGAACGAGCTCCGCACTATCGCCCGAACCTCAGGGCGGGCAAGCATGGCCTGGTCGGGTCCGGGGAGCTCTGAGGCAAGCGCGTCGAGCAGCTCGTCGGGTCCGCTCCTGATCGTCTCGACCTGAGGATCGAGGAGGGCGGTGACTGCCTCCTCACCCTCGCCACCGCGCGATCATGCCAGCGGTCATGTGAGGGTCCGGTTCAAATCGAACTTGCGGTGTGTCCGGGACGATGCCTAGACTCCGCGAGCGATGCCGATGTACGAGTTCGTGTGCATGACGTGCGAGAGCCACTACGAAGAGCTCTTACGCGTCGACGACGCGGATCCGGGCTGCCCGGATTGCGGCTCCGAGAAGGTCAGACGCCAGTTCTCGGTGTTCGCGGCTCACGGCACCGCCGGGCAACCGAGCTTCGGCGGCACTGCTGGAGGCGGTTGTTGCGGCGGAGGCTGTGGCTGCGGCTGACCCGGCCTCCCTCGGGCTGACGCCCGCCGGTCGACGCTCGGCGCTCGAGGCCTACGCGGCTGAGATCGCGCCCTGCACGCGTTGCCGACTGGCTGAAGGGCGCACCCAGGTCGTCTTTGGCACCGGTGACCCCGACGCCAATCTGATGTTCATCGGGGAAGCCCCCGGCTTCCACGAGGACAAGCAAGGGTTTCCCTTTGTGGGTCAGGCCGGGAAGCTCCTGGACAAGCTGCTCGGGGGCATCGGGCTCGTCCGCGAGGACGTCTACATCGCGAACGTGATCAAGTGCCGGCCGCCGGGGAACCGCGACCCGCAGCCGGACGAGATCGAGGCGTGCGAAGCTCATCTCTTCCGGCAGCTCGAGCTCGTGGAGCCACGGCTGGTTGCGACGCTCGGCAACTTCGCGACGAAGCTCCTCACCGGCAAGCCACACGGGATCACGCGGGTGCACGGGCGGCCGCAGGAGGCGACGGTCGGCGGGCGCACCGTAACGCTCTACCCGCTCTACCACCCAGCAGCTGCTCTCTACACGCCGGCGATGCTTCGCACGCTCGAGGAGGACTTCGCCCGGATACCGGCCCTGATCGGGGAGGAACCGGCATCCGCCGCCCAAGTGATCAGCTTCCCAGTCGCGGCTGCCCCGGTGGCTGCGACGCCACAGGAACAGCTCGGGCTCTTCTAAGCTCCTTCGATGATCAAGCTCGAGTCGTCCTCGCCCGAGGAGACCGAGCGCATCGCAGCGGGCCTCGCCTCGGCGTTGCGCCCGGGGGACCTCGTCACGGTTGCGGGCGACCTCGGTGCCGGGAAGACCACGTTCGTGCGGGGAGCGTGCCGCGAGCTCGGAGTCGACGAGCCTGTGACGAGCCCTACCTACACGGTCGGCCACCGGTACGAGGGCCGCGTCCCCGTCTCCCACCTCGATCTCTACCGCTTCGACCGGAACGTGTCCGAAGACGACTGGGGCGACCTGGAGGGCTACTTCGAGGGCGCCGTCGTGTTCGTCGAGTGGCCAGAGCGCGCTGAGCGTTACCTGGGCGATGCACGTGCCGCGGTGCGGTTGCAGCTGTTCGAGTCCGAGCGTAGACTGATCGGGGTCGAAACCACAGAAAAATCCCTGGAAATAGCCCTTTCCGCCCGGTGTTGACCCTCGCCTTCGACACTGCGACCGACGCAGCGTCGTGCGCGCTCGTGCGGGATGGGGAGGTCCTCGGCGAGCGGCCCTCTCGGGCGGTTCGGATCCTGCACGACATCGACGAGGTGCTCGCCGGCGCGGGCCTAGAGCCCGCGGCGCTCGACGGGATCGTCGTCGGAACGGGCCCGGGAAGCTACACCGGCTTGCGGATGGGACTCGTGACCGCGAGGGCGCTCGCGCTCTCGCTGGGGATTCCGGTGGCCGGGGTCTCGACTCTCGATGCGCTCGCCGCGGGGAGCCCCGGGAGCCGCCCTGTCCTCGATGCGCGGCGGGGGGAGGTCTTCACGCTCGTGGCGGGCGAGTACCGATGCCTTCACCCGGACGGGCTCCAGCTCGAGCGGGGTGAGACCGCCGTGGGCGACGGCGCCGTGCGGTATCGCGACGTCCTCGAGCGTTCGGGAGCGCTCGTGCCTCCGGACGAAAGCCCCATCCACGTGCCCTGGGCTCGACATCACGCTCTCCTTGCAAGCGCCTTCGGTTCGCCCGAGACGGCGGAGCCGATCTACCTCCGCGCGCCCGACGCCGAGAGGAAACTGACTGCATGACCGTCCCTCGCCTCCGGCTAGCTCCCGCGGGGGAAACCATGTTTTCCCTGCGAGCCCCCTGCTTTCAGGCCAGCGTGGAGGAATCTCCCGGGTCCCCCACACCCCCTCCACACGCTCATTGGCCGAGGGCTGGCCGATGAACCTCGAGATTCGCCGCCTGACGCTTTCGGACCTGGACGAGATCGAGCGGATCGAGCAGGAGGCGTACCCCACGCCCTGGTCGCGGTCGATGTTCGCAGGCGAGCTCGCCAAACCGTCGTCCATGTCTCTCGGGGCGTACGACCCGGAGCACGGCGAGCTCGCCGGGTACCTGATCATTTCGCGGTACGTCGACGCCTGGCACATCATGAACATCGCCGTCGCTCGGGCGTATCGCCGGCACGGCATCGCGCTCAGCCTCCTCGACGAGCTCTTCGCGCGCACAGAGACCGACCCCCGCCGCGGCTACACACTCGAGGTGCGTGTCTCCAACACCAGCGCGATCGCGCTCTACGAACGGGCTGGCTTCTATTCGACCGGGGTGCGCCGTGGCTACTACACCGACAACCGGGAGGACGCGCTGATCATGTGGCGCGACCCGGTGCCGGTGTCGTCGGTTGGCACTCCGTGATCCTCGGCCTCGAGACGTCCTGCGACGAGACCGCTGCCGCCCTCGTCACGGGTGCCGGAGTGGTGCGCTCGAGCGTCATAGCCTCGCAGGCGGAGCTGCACGCCCGTTACGGCGGCGTCGTCCCCGAGGTCGCGTCTCGTCGGCATCTCGAGCTGGTTGCTCCGGTTGTCCACGAAGCCCTGCGGGAGGCGGGGGCGTCCCTCGACGACGTTGGCACGGTTGCCGTCACCCGGGGGCCGGGTCTGATCGGCGCCCTCCTGGTCGGGCTTTCGGCGGCCAAGGCGCTCGCGTGGTCCCGTCGGCTCCCGCTCGTGCCGGTGGACCATCTCCACGGGCACGTCTCGTCGCTCTTCCTCGAGCCCGACCCTGTCGCGCCTCCGTTCCTCTGCCTGCTTGCGAGTGGAGGGCACACCTTGCTCATCGACGTCCGCGACCGCACCGGGTTCGAGGTGCTCGGCAGGAGCCTCGACGATGCGGCCGGAGAGGCGTTCGACAAAGGTGCCCGCTTGCTCGGCCTCGGGTATCCGGGGGGGGCCGCGATCGACCGGCTGGCCCGCGAGGGCGATGCCGAGGCGTACCGCTTCCCGGTTGCGCGGGTGCCCGGCCTCGACTTCTCATTCTCCGGCTTGAAGACGGCCCTCCTCTACGTCGTTCGCGACCTCGACCCGGCCGAGCTCGAGCGCAGGCGTGCGGATCTCGCAGCGAGCTATCAACGTGCCATCGTCCGGGCCCTCGTCGAGCGGACCCGGGAGGCAGCCGCGGCTGTGGGCGCCGGCCGCATCGCTGTCGTCGGCGGGGTCGCTGCGAACTCCGAGCTGCGCGGATCGCTCCCCGAGGCGGCGCTTGCCCCCCTCGAGCTCTGCACCGACAACGCGGCCATGATCGCCTCTGCGGCTCGCTTTGCACCGGTCATCGCCTACCCTGAGTATCTTGCGCTCGATGCGTACGCCTCTGCGGCCTGAGTGCAGGCGCCGGCCGACGGCCTTGGGGCTCGTCGCGTTGGCTGTGACGACGCTCGTCATGGTCACGCCGGTTCGAGCGGCCGGGGACGCCGTCGTGAGCGGGGCCGTCTCGGCGTGGCGAGGAGCGTTCGGCTCCCGCCCTCAGGCGGCTACCTCCTCGAAGCGGATGATCGTCGTCCTGGCAGCTCCCTCCGTTGCCGACCACGCGGCGGGCCTGCGACGATCGCCGACTCCCGCCGAGACTCGCCGTTGGTCTACGGAGGCGGAGGGAGCACAGCGGCTCCTGCTTGCGAAGCTGGCCGACCGCGGGGTTGACGTTGAGCCCTTCTATTCCTTTACCCGCACCCTGAATGGCTTCTCCGCCTCCCTGGACGATCGGGCTTTCGCCGAGCTCGAGCGAATCGGTGGCGTCGCCGGCGTCTATCCGGTCCGGACGGTCTATCCGGCCTCGATCGGAGCCGAGACCATCGGGCAGCCCGAGTTCTCGGCGCGCGCGGGCAGACGGCCCTCCGTTCAGTTGCCGGGCTTCGACGGAGCCGGGGTAACCGTAGCGCTCCTCGACACAGGCGTACAGCGTGGCCACTCGGCACTGCGCGGGCGAGTCCTTCCGGGCCACGACCTTCTGCGCGGCACCGGCCCCGCCGCTGCCCGGTCCATGCCAGGAGAGCCTGGGCGCCTCGAGACGCATGGAACCCGCATGGCCGGCATCCTGGTCGGAGGGGATCTCGTTGGGGGAGTGGCACCGGGTGCAAGGATCCTGCCTCTCCGCGTTCTCGGCTGGCAACGGACTTTGGACGGCTCCTATGCCGTTCTCGGCCGTGGCGACGCGCTCGTGGCAGGCCTGGAGCGCGCCGTCGATCCCGACAGGAATAGCGACCTCCGGGATGCAGCTGACATCGCGCTCACATCAGTCGTTGAGCCGTTTGCCGCCTTCCCGGACAGCCCGGAGTCGAGGGCCGTCGGGGGTGCGAGCCGCCTCGGCACGCTGGTCGTGGCCGCAGCCGGAAACGAC
>DATHAG010000023.1:0-12542 GCA_035296825.1 Gaiellaceae bacterium
GGCAGTCCGACGTGCTCAAGAGCGTGCGCCGCCGACACGGCCACGAGGAGGGCGCGCGGGTCGGCGTTTCCAATGTCTTCGGAGGCATGCACGATCATGCGCCGCGCCACGTACCGGGGATCCTCGCCTCCCTCGAGCATCGCTGAGAGGTAGAAGAGCGTCGCATCAGGATCCGATCCCCGAATCGACTTGATGAACGCCGACGTGAAGTCGTAGTGCGCATCTCCGCCCTTGTCGTAGACGAGCGGCCGCTTTCGCGCGGCGTCCTCGACATGCCGCTCCTCGACTGCCAGGCCTTCAGTGCGCGCGGACTGGTGTGCCAGCTCGAGGATGTTGAGCGCGGCTCGGGCATCCCCGCCGGCCCTGTGCGCCATCTTCTCGACAAGCTCGTCGGGGAGCTCGACTTCGAGGTGGGCCGCCCCTTTGCGCACCACGACAGCGAGATCGTCGCTCGTGAGCGGCTGGAGCTCGTAGATCTGGGTGCGTGAGAGAAGCGCAGAGTTGACCTCGAAGTAGGGGTTTTCGGTCGTCGCGCCGATCAGCGTCACGAGTCCCGTCTCGACAGCCGGCAGCATTGCGTCCTGTTGAGCCTTGTTGAACCGGTGGATCTCGTCGAGGAAGAGAATCGTCCGCTGTCCGGAGCCGCCGAGCCGGTCGCGCGCCCGTTGGAGGATGGCGCGAACGTCCGCGACCGATGCGGAGACGGCGGAGAGCTCCTCGAAGGCGCCCCCTGTCGTCGCGGCGACGATACGGGCCAGTGTCGTCTTTCCGGTCCCGGGCGGGCCATAGAAGATGGCG
The DNA here is from genome assembly GCA_035296825.1 of Gaiellaceae bacterium. Classification (GTDB taxonomy): domain Bacteria; phylum Actinomycetota; class Thermoleophilia; order Gaiellales; family Gaiellaceae; genus DASQGA01. The sequence goes on from DATHAG010000023.1 coordinate 799, forward strand.
GACGCGACGCGGTCTTCGGCGATCGCGAGCCGAAGTGCAGATCCCTCTCCGACGACCTGCTCCTGGCCCACGAAGTCGTCGAGGCTCGAGGGCCGCAGGCGCTGAGCAAGCGGCGCCAAGTCGGCCAGGCGGCCCTCGGCAGCGTCGGCGAAGAGGTCGCTCACTCCCGAAGTATGCTCCGCGGCCCAGGGAGACAAGGAGGCTCGGGTGGCATTCGGAGTTGCGGCGACCACGCTTCGCGAGGAGGTCGTCGAGCTCCTCCAGGCGCTTCTCCGGCTGGACACGGTCAACCCGCCCGGGAACGAGACCTCCGCCGCGGAGCTCCTCCGCGACTACCTCGAACGGCACGGCGTCGAGTGTGAGCTGCTCGCACGTGACCCAGCACGCGCCAACCTCGTAGCGCGGATCCGCGGCCGTCGCGACGGCAAGCGGTTCTTGCTCCTCTCCCACACGGACACGGTGCTGGCCGACCCTGCCGAATGGGCTGTCGACCCCTGGTCCGGCGCTCTTGTCGAGGGGGAGATCTGGGGTCGTGGGGCACTTGACATGAAGAGCCAGGTGGCCGCGAATGCTGTCGCGATCGCAAGTCTGGCGCGGGAGGGGTTCGAACCGGCCGGCGACTTGATCTTCGCCGCCACAGCCGACGAGGAGGTCGGCAACGACTTTGGCCTGTCCTGGCTCTGTCGGGAGCACCCGGAGGCGGTCCGGGCCGAGTACTCCATCAATGAAGGAGGGGGCGACCGCATGGTCGTCAGCGGACATCCCGTCTACCTGTGCTCGACTGCGGAGAAGATGACCTCGCCCTTCCTCCTGCGCGTTCGAGGCACGAGCGGGCACGCGTCGATGCCAGGGATCGCAGAAAACGCGCTCGTGAAGGCCGCTCCCCTCCTCGAGCGACTCGGAGAGTTTCGTCCCCGCGTCCGGCTGCTCCCGGAGACCGAGATGTTCCTGCGGACGGTGCTCGGAGCCCCGGCGGACGCCGACTCGCTGCGGGACGGCGTCGAGCAGCTCGAGCCTGGGCTGGCGGCGATGACGGAGCCCATGCTCGGCACGGTCGTCTCGCCGACGATCATCGAGGCCTCGAAGCAGCGCAACGTCATCCCCGCCGTCTGCGACATCGTCTGCGACTGTCGCCTGCTGCCCGGGGCGACGCAGGTCGAGGCGGAGGAGGAGATCCGAGCCTGCCTCGGGCCCGGCGACTACGAGCTGGCCTGGCTGTATCGCGTTGGCGGGACGCGTTCCTCTATGCACACGCCGCTCTGGGAGGCGATCGAGGAGCTCGTGGCAGCTGAGGAGCCCGGTGCCACGGTCGCGCCCGTGATCCTGTCCGGTTTTACCGACAGCCACTACCTCCGCGAGGCGTTCGGCACGATCGCGTACGGTTTCTTTCCGATGCGAACAATGGACCCCCAACTTGCCTCGCGCCTTATCCACTCCGGAGACGAGCGGATCCCGGTCGAGGACCTCGAGTTCGCCACGCGCTTTCTCGTTCGCCTGGCGCGGAGGATGGGCGCATGAATGCCGTGCGACTCGGAGGCATGGCCCTCGGGAACGGCGTGCTCGTCCACGGGCCCGAGTATTGGGCCTGTGCTGTCCGAGCCGGCGACGGTCGGCTCCAGCTCGCCTCCGGAAGGAAGCCGATCAGGGCGAAGGATGCAAACAGGGTCGTGCAGGGCGCCCTTCGCATGGCCGAGGTCTTCGCGCTGTTACCGGTCGTTCGCCGCCGCCTACCGGAGGCCGAGTTGCCGTTCGGCCGGCCTCGCGTCGCCGTGGCGATGATCGGAACCCTCGCTGGAGTCAGGGTGCTTCGTTCGTCGCGCCTCAGTCCCGCATTGCAGGAGGCCTTCGGCTCGCTTCTGGCGCTCGGGCCCGCCGCGGTGGCGATGCGTGGGACGGAGCTTGCGGAGTACCACGGGGCGGAGCACATCACGATCGGGAGCTACGAGCACGGCGAGCCTCGCCAGCGCGAGCACGAGCGCTGCGGCTCGCACCTCGTCGGGCCGCTCCTCATCACCTCTGCAGCCGGCAGCCTTCTGGCGCGCCAGGCTCCGCGCGCGTACCGCCCGCTCGCCCGCATCGGCGCGGCCGTCGGTGCGATGGCGGCGTCGGTCGAGGTGTTCGGGTGGATGGTCAAGAACGAGAGGCATCCGGTGTCGAGGGCGCTCGCGCGCCCGGGGCATGAGCTTCAGCACCGCGTCGTCACCGCCGAGCCGTCTGCGGAGCAGCTCGACGTCGCCCAGGCGGCGCTCCAGGAGTGCCTGCGCCTCGAGATCGGTGAGACGGAAGAGTCTCGCCCCCTACAATCGCCGGACGATGGCGATCGAGACGAAGCGCCGCCTCCCACCTGAGATTTTCGACCTCCCGGTCGAGAAGATGCGGGAGGGCTACTACTCAGACGTCTACTTCAACCACGCGCGCGAGACGCTCGTCCGCGACGGGAGAAAACCGCAGGTGCTCATGCAGGTCTTCCAGAAGAAGCAGGCGATCCTCGGCGGACTGGACGAGGCGATCGCGATCCTGAAGCTCTGCTCGCACGACTGGGACGGTTTGACCGTACGTGCGCTCTACGACGGCGACCTCGTCGAGCCCTACGAGACGGTTATGACCATTGAGGGCGACTACACGCTCTTCGCCCACCTCGAGACGGTGTACCTGGGCGTTCTCGCCCGGCGAACGCTCATCTCGACGAACGTGCGCCGTGTCGTCGAAGCGGCCAACGGAAAACCGATCCTCTTCTTCCCGGCTCGGCATGACCACCACCGTGTCCAGACGGGCGACGGCTACGCGGCGCACGTTGCGGGCGCGATCGGCGTCTCGACGGAAGCACAGGCTTCCTGGTGGGGAGGCCGTGGCATTGGCACCGTGCCGCATGCGCTGATCTCCGCCTATCACGGCGACACCGTCCTGGCCGCGGAGCGATTTGCCGAGCACTTCCAGGACGAAACGAACATCGTCGTGCTCGTTGACTTCGAGAACGACTCGGTGCGAACCTCGCTCGAGGTGGCCCGGGCTCTTGGTGACCGTCTCTGGGGCGTGCGTCTCGACACGTCCCGGACCCTCGTCGATCGCTCCCTCTGGGATGAGATGGGCTACTTCGACCCTCGTGGCGTCAACGAGCGACTCGTCCGCAAAGTGCGAGAGGCACTTGACGACGAGGGACACCGGCACGTTCGGATCGTGGTTTCGGGCGGCTTCGACTCCCAGCGCATCGAGGACTTCGAGGCTCGCGGCGTCCCGGTGGACTCCTACGGCGTCGGCTCGGCGCTGATCCGGGGGGAGAACGACTTCACCGGAGACATCGTCCTCACGGACGGAAAGCCGTCGGCGAAGGTGGGGCGAGAGCTGAGACCCAACGAGCGTCTGGAGCTCGTGCTTTAGAACTCGGCCCTCCACGCCGATGGAGAGGTCGTGTTGGGGAACGTTGGAGATGTGCTCGATGGAGTAGCGGCTTTTGCCCTTACGTGGCTTCCGCTCATCTTCTTCGGCCTGATCGTCTACATCCTCTGGAGAACGCTCGCGCTGATGCCGCGCGTGAAGCCGAACGTCGTTGCGCCCGAGTCGAAGTCGTCGGTCACGTGGGCCGACATCGCCGGGGTCGACGAGGCCCAGGCCGAGCTCGCGGAGGTCGTCGACTTCCTCCAGGATCCGCAGCGCTTCGCGCGGCTGGGGGCACGGGTGCCCAAGGGCATTCTCCTGTACGGGCCGCCCGGAACCGGGAAGACCCTGCTGGCCAAAGCGGTCGCCCACGCCTCCGGAGCCAACTTCTACTCGCAGAGCGCCTCGGCCTTCGTCGAGATGTTCGCCGGACTGGGCGCGTCTCGTATCCGCAAGCTCTTCGAGACGGCGCGGAAGAACGCGCCCGCGATCGTCTTCATTGACGAGCTCGACGCGGTCGGCATGCGCCGTTCCGGCGCGAGCTTCAACCGAGAGCATGACCAGACCCTGAACCAGCTCCTGGTCGAGCTGGACGGCTTCGTCTCGGCGGCCGAGGTCGTCATCATCGGCGCTTCGAACCGGATCGAGGATCTCGACCCGGCGCTGCTTCGGCCCGGGCGGTTCGACCGCCAGGTGCTGGTCGGCCCACCCGACCTCGCCGGCCGTGAGTCGATTCTGGCCGTGCACAGCCGCGGGAAGCCGCTGGCGAGCGACGTCGACCTGACTCGGATCGCGCGGCAGACCTCCGGGCTGACGGGCGCAGACCTTGCGAACCTCTGCAACGAGGCCGCGATCTTCGCCGGCCGAAACGAACAGGATCAGATTCGCGACGAGGACTTCGAGGCAGCGTTCGAACGGGTCGTCGCAGGGCTCCAGCAGCGCAAGACGATGACCGAGAAGGAAAAGCGGGTCATCGCCTTTCACGAGGCTGGCCATGCACTTGTCTCCCACCTGGTGGGCGAGCCGCAGCCGGTTCAGAAGGTCACGATCGTGGCGCGCGGACAGGCGCTCGGCTACACGCTCCACACGCCGCAGGAGGAGCGCTATCTGCACACGAAGGAGGAGTTGATCGACCGCATGAAGGTCCTCCTCGGCGGCCGCGCCGCCGAGAGCATCTCGTTCGGCGGGGTCACCAATGGAGCCTCGAACGACCTCGAGCGCGTCACCGCGATCGCCCGGGCCATGATCTTCGAGTACGGCATGGGCGAAGAGGTCTCCTCGCGCACGCTCCGCGCCGACAACTACGCGCTCTCCGAGCAGACGAAGCAGCTTCGCGACGCCGAGCAGGCGCGCCTCACCGATCAGGCCTTCGAGGACACCCTTCGGCTCGTCAGCAAGCACCGTGCCGCTCTCGACCGGATCGCCAACGCGCTCCTCGAGAAGGAGACGATCGACCGCGAGGAGCTGGAGCACCTCCTCGAGGGAGTCGAGCCGGACTCGCACTCGAGCGACCACGTCGGCATGCCGCGCGTCGTCGGTCTCTCCGACTAGTCGGCGGTCTCGGCCGCAGCCGGTACGATCCGGGCCCGTGGACGTTCGCCGGCTCCACCACGTTGCGATGGCCGTCGAGAACCTCGACGATGCCGTCGAGACCTACACCCGCTTCTTCGGCGCTGAGGTCGAGGTCAGGGGCCGCATGGAGTCTCAGGGAGTCGACGCGGTCTATCTCCGTCTCGGCGAAGGCAGGGTCGAGCTCGTCTCGCCGCTGGCCGCCGACACACCGGTGGGGCGGTTTTTGGCCAAACGGGGTCCAGGGATGCACCACGTCGCCTTCGAAGTGGACGACATCCGGGCTGCCGTCGGCGAGCTGGTCGAGCAAGGCGCCGAGGTGATCGACTCGGAGCCTCGGCCCGGACTGGGCGGGCACGAGGTCGCCTTCGTACATCCCGACTCGAGCCACGGCGTGCTCGCGGAAGTAGTCGGCTATGCCAGATAGGGTCAGGCTCGAGCTCGCGTTCGAGGGTGGCCAGATCGTTGGCGCGATCGTGGCGCCGGATGCAGCGGAGGAGCTCGCGAAGGCGCTCGGAGCCGGCACCGCAGGAACCTTCGAGCTCGAGACTGCGGATGGGAGCTACCTGCTTCCACTCGCGCGCATCGTCTACGTGAAGCGCTTCGCCCGCGAGACCACGATCGGCTTCGGCGGCAACGCCTAGCGCCTTCCCGCGCCAGCGGGTTGCCTTTTCCGGATTCTCTGCTTAGGTGCGATTCGAGAGGGCATGTACCCCTTTCGGGGGAGACGGACGGGGGAGACGAACGTGGGGATTTCGGTCGGCGAAGCCGGGCTCGAGCACGATGTCCGGGAACTGGTGGAGCGAGGAGGAAGAGGCGACTCGGACGCGCTCGAGGCGCTCTACACCCTCTATGCGGACCGCGTGCATCGGTACCTGCGGTCGATGGTTGTGAACGCCCAGGATGCTGAGGACCTGACCAACCAGACGTTCACGCGAATGCTCGAGCGGATCGATCGCTTCGAGGCACGCGGCGTGCCCTTCTCGGCCTGGCTCTTCCGGATCGCAAGGAACCTCGCGATCGACCACTTCCGCGCGTCGGCCCGGGAGCTGCCGGACGCGGAGGAAGAGTCCGGATGCTCGGCCGAGGACGAGGCCATGAGGGCATTTGGACGCTTCGGAATGCGCGCCCTGATCGAGCCGCTCTCCGATGACCAGCGGCGGGTGCTCGCGCTCAAGTACGGGCTCGACTACTCGAACGGCGAGGTCGCGTGCCTCCTCGGGAAGAGCGAGGGCGCGATCAAGTCCCTCCAGCATCGTGCGTTCGCGTCGCTCGAACGCCAGCTGGCCGCGGTCGCGTAGACAGGCCGGTAACGTCCTCGGGCCATGAGCCTCGAGGTCGGAATCGTCGGTCTGTCGAACAGCGGCAAGACAACGCTCTTCAACGCCCTGACACGGGCGGGGGCGGAGATCACCGCGTACGCAACCGTCTCCGACAAGGCGAACGTTGGCATGGCGCCGATCGCCGACGAGCGGCTGGAGCAGGTAGCCGCCGTCGTCAAAGCCCGCAAGGTGACTCCGGCCGCGGTGCGCGTCGTGGACGTCCCCGGCACTGGACGCGCCCTGCTCGGGAACCTGCGCCAGGTCGATGCGCTGCTCGCGGTCCTGAACGGCTGGAGTCCGGATGCGGATGGGGGAGCGGAGCTCGAGACGATCGAGTTGGAGCTGATCGTGGCCGACCGCGAGCACGTCGAACGCCGACTCGATCGCGTCACGAAGCAGGCGAAGTCGGGCGATGCGTCGCTGCGCCAGGAGGCCGCGACCCTGGAAGCGATCCTGAATCACCTTGATGCGGGAAAGCGGCTCGACGAGTGGCCGGGTGAGCTTCCGCCGGAGCTCGAGCCGCTGACGACGAAGCCGCTGATTGCAGTCGAGAACGGGCCGGGCGGGATCGACGCGAAGCTCGAGGCAGAGCTGGTCGAGCTCCCCGAGGAAGAGGCAGGCGCCTACCGCGAGGGCCCCTCCGCCCTCGCCGAGGTCGTTCGGCGGCTGTTCGAGGCGCTCGGGCTCTTGAGCTTCTTTACGGCCAGCGACAAGGAGACTCGCGCCTGGACGCTCAGGCGGGGGCAATCGGCGCTCGAGGCAGCGGAGACGATCCATTCGGACATCGCCCGCGGGTTCATCCGCTGCGAGGTGATCGCCTGGAGCGACCTGGTCGAGTGCGGCTCACACGCCGAGGCGGCCAAACGGGGGCTGCAGCGGCTCGAAGGGAAGACGTACGAGGTTCAGGACGGCGACGTCATGAACATCCGCTTCAACCTCTGAGCTGCCAGTCGTCGTTTCGAATGATCGGGACGGCTGTGCCCCCTGCCTCGATCCCGTCCACCTCGACCTCGGGCCCGCCGATCATGAAATCGGTGTGCACGGAAGATTGCGACACGCCCATTGCTTGCAGCTCCTCCGGCGTCGAACCCTCCGCACCCTCGACCACGTCCGATAAGCCCTGGCCGTAGGCGATGTGACAGGTGGCGTTCTCGTCGTACAGCGTGTCGTAGAAGACGACTCCGCTCTGGCCGACTCGCGAGGTGCCGTCGACGAGCGCCACCTCGCCGAGGGTCGCGGAGCCCTCATCGCTCGCGAGCTGGCCGCGGACCAGCTCCTCGCCCTTGTCCGCGCTGACCTCGACGGCCCGCCCCTCCTTGAACACCAGTTCGAGCCCCTCGACAAGCTGTCCCTGTGCGAGCAGCGGCCTTGTGGAGCGAACGGAGCCCTCGGTTCGGCGAGCGTCCGGGGTCGTGAAGACCTCTTCCGTCGGCATGTTGGGCACGAAGGTTCGGCCCCAGACAGTCTCCTGTTGGGCGCTCTGCCACATGGGGCCCGGGTGGAGGCCGACCAGCAAGTCCGTGCCGGGGCCACGGAACCGAATCGCGTCAAATTTCCGATCGTTCAGGTTCCGGGCCCGCTCCACCAGGCGCGCCACGTGCTCGTGCCAGGCTGCGACAGGATCGGGCTCGTCGAGGCGGACAGTATTGAGGACGGCGTCCCAGAGTCGCTCCACGTCCGGTTCGCCGAAGACGGCTTTCGCCCACCCCTCGGTCGGGCAGCCCACGATCGTCCAGTTGACGAGGCGCTCCGTGACGAGCTTCAGGTTCAGCGCCGCTGCTTCGGCCCGGCGTGACTTCGCAAGGCGGGTGCCGTCGACGTTCTCGAAGAGCATCGGATCGGGGTGGCCGCGTATCGTCATGAGCGCCCCACGGTCCTCGAACTCGTGCAGGCGCGCCAGCATCCAGGGGGGCGTCCAGCCGATCACGTCCTCGCGCGCGCGCTCGACCATCGTCTTCCGGGCGTACTCGTCCTCGTACAGGACGTCGACCCACCGCGCGCCGGCGTCGTAGGCCGCACTGACGACCGCCCGCACGAAGGGTGCATGCTCGACGTAGGCCGAAATCTCGAGGTTCTGCCCGGCTTCGAGATTCACGCCCACTTCGACCGCGAGGCGAGCGTACGAGTCCAGTCGCTCCTGGGCCCCCAACACGTTGGCGATGCTACTGGTCCGTGTCCACGGGCCGCGTCGCCGCGGCGGCGTCGAGCTGGTTCGCGTGGAAGAGCACCGCCGCCTCGGCCGTGCGGGCCGAGCGAACGTCGTGGTGTGCGGCCACGGCGTGTAGAAGCTCGGCGAGGACGGCTGGCTCGAGCCCGCTCGCGCGCTCTTCGATCATCCGGAGGCCGAGATGGACGTGGCCGAGGAGCCGTCCCTCGGCCGTAGGCTGGAAGAGCGGGCCCCGGTCGAGCTCTCGGGTCCGCCCGACGTCGTGGAGGAGCGCTGCGGCGATCACGAGATCACGGCGCAGGCGTCGGTGGAGCTCGGCGGCGTCGCGGCAGAGCGTCGCCACGGCCACGGTGTGCTCCAGAAGGCCGCCCGCGTAGCTGTGGTGGCCGTCCGGCGTAGCGGGCAAAGCCCGGAGCCGCTTCCGGAGCTCGGGGTTTCCTGCAAAGCGACCCACGTGAGCGGCCAACCCCGCATGGGAGATCTCCCCGACCAGGAACTCGAAGAACCCATCCAGCTCGTCGAGGTCGCGCCGCGAGGCCGGTGCGAGAGCTGCCGGATCGTCCTCGGTCGGCTCGACCGAGCGGACGTCGAGCTGAAGGCGATCCCGAAAGCGTTCGACCCGCCCCAGCACCCGCACGGCGTCTCCCTCGCCGAAGCGCCGGTCGAGGAGCTCCACGTCGTTCCAGACGCGGGCCTCTATCCGGCCGCTCGGGTCCACGAGCTCGAGCGCCAGATACGGGCTGCCGCCACGTGTCTTCAGACGCTGCTTTCGGGCCACCGCGAAAATCCCCTCGACGACGCGATCCTCGGTCAGCTCGGCGATCGGCGTCGCGGCTCCCACGCCCGCACTCTATGCCCGAGAACGGATGGTAACGTGGCTCTTCGTGAGCCTTTTGCAGCCCTTCCGGGCCCTTCGCTACGACCCGGAGAGCGCGGGCTCTCTCGACCGGTTAGTCGCCCCGCCCTACGACGTCGTCACGCCCGAGCTGCGAGCGGAGCTGCTCGCCGAGAGCCCTTACAACGCCGTCCGGCTGGTCCGTCCCGACGCTCCCGAGCAGGCGGCACGGGAGCTCGCGTCCTGGCAATCGGAGGGTGTTCTCGTGCGCGAGACAAAGCAGGCAGCTTGGGTGCTCGAAGAGGCGTTTGTCGGCCCGGACGGCGTCGAGCGAACGCGCCTCGGCCTGGCCGCGCGCATCCGGCTGGAGCCCTACGCGACGGGGCACGTCCTGCCGCACGAGCGGACGTTTCCGGGGCCCAAGGAAGCACGACTCAGGCTGCTCCGCGCCACGCGAACGAAGCTCTCACCGATCCTGCTCCTCCACGAAGGGGAATCCCCGGTCGTGCCCAATCGCTCCCCCGACCTCGAGGCAGTCTTCGGCGGAGCGAGAAGCAGGCTCTGGCGGGTCGGTGAGCAGCGGCTGCTCGACGCCGTGCGCGGGCACATTGTGATCGCGGACGGTCACCATCGATACGAGACTGCCCTCCGCTTCCACGAGGAGGACGGGAGCGAGGAGACCTCCCACGTGCTTGCCGTGTTGGTCGCGCGGGACGACCCTGGTCTCGTCATCTTCCCGACACATCGGCTGGTTCGCGGAGCGGCTCCCGAGTTGAACGGAAGGTTCCGGATCACGGAGGTGCCCGGCGGCGCGACCGAAGCGCTGGAGCGCCTGGAGGAATTACCGCGCGACCATCCAGCCTTCGCGCTCCTTCGGCCCGACCGGACTCTGCTCGCCGAGAGCGAGCCTGTCGGATCCGGCCCGCTGGCCGCTCTCGACACTACGGCGCTCGACCGGTTCTTGTTCGGCGAGCTCGAGTTCACGGCAAGCGCAGTCGAGGCGGAGCGCGCTGTCTCGGAGGGGCGGGCGCAGGCGGCCTACCTCGTCCGCCCACCGACGGTCCAGCAGGTCGAGGCGGTTGCCCTCGCGGGGGAGACGATGCCTCAGAAGTCGACCTACTTCTTCCCGAAGTTGACGAGCGGCCTCCTTTTCTCGCCATTCGACGAGTGACCGAATGGCTTACCGTCTGTCGGGAGGTTGCGGAGGCCGTTCGGGCCGTGGTCGCCGACCTGCCCACCCGAGCCGACCGAGAGCCGAGCCTCCGGCTCGGCGAGGGCGGAGACGAGACGACCGCGATCGACGAGGCCGCGGAGCGAGCCGTCGTGGGGCGCCTCGAAGCGCTGCATGCCGATGGGGTCGACTTCACGCTCGTGTCGGAGGAGCTGGGCGAGCGGCGGTTCGGTCACCCCTCCGACGGCCTCGTGATCGTCGTGGACCCGATCGACGGAAGCATGAACGCGAAGCGCGGGATCCCGTTCTTCTCCCTCTCGATCGCGGTCGCCGAGGGGCCCGCCATGAGGGATGTCGTATTCGGCTTCGTGGCCGACCTCGGCACAGGCGAGGAATGGACCGCCGGGCGCGGAGAGGGAGCCTTTCTCGACGGACGTGGTCTCGAAGGCCCAGGCCCCAAGGACGAGATCGAGATTCTGTCCTTCGAAGCGACCACGACTGCCGAGATTGCGTCTTGCGCCGGAGCCATGGAGGGACTAGCGCTTCGCCTCCGCGTCATGGGCTCGCTCGCGCTCTCGCTTTGCCATCTGGCCGCGGGGCGGGTCGATGCCGTCGTCTCGCTGAAGCCGATCCGCTCGGTGGACATCGCCGCCGCACAGCTTCTCTGCCGGGAGCGTGGGCTCGTGCTCGCGCTACCGGACGCCCCGACCCTCGAGGACCATCCACTCGACCTGGTCGGACGCTCGCGGATCGCGGCAGCGGCGAGCCCAAGCGTGTGCGCGGATCTCGCTAGCCGGCTTGGAGCTTGGCTTCCAGACGCCGCTTGAGCTCGCTCTTCACGGCTGGCCAGTCGTCGTCCGTAATCGCATAGAACGCCGAGTCCCGGAGTTCGCCGTCACGCACCACCATGTGCTTTCGAAAGACGCCCTCGAACTTCGCCGGGAGTGCGAGGAGAGCTGCCTGCGAGCGCTCGTTGCGTGCGTCAGTCTTGAACTCGACGCGCATGCACCCAAGACGCTCGAAAGCGTGCTCCAGGAGGAGGAGCTTCGCCTCCACGTTCACGCCCGTGCCCCAGACCGACGACGCGTGCCACGTGTGGCCGATCTCGAGTCCGCGGTGCTCGGGCCGAAGCGTCAAGTAGCGGCTCGACCCGACCGGCTCTCCCGAAACTCGGCTGAGGATCGCGTACGGGACCGAGATGCCCGCCTCGGCTTCGGCGAGGGCTTCAGTCATCCAGCCGTGAAAATCCTCGGGCCCGCTGATCACATGGTTCGTCCAACGCCACACCTCTGCGTCGTCGGCGGC
>DATHAG010000024.1:0-3110 GCA_035296825.1 Gaiellaceae bacterium
GGGAAGAAACCTCCGCGCTCCTTCGTCTAGCTGGCTCAGGCAGGGGTCGAGCAGGAGGAGGAGCAGCATGTCGTATCGCAGAAGGCACCGGTGGTTCCGCCGGATGGCGTTCGGGCTCGCGTTCGCATCGGTGATCTTCGCCGGTCGCGCCTCCGTCGCCGCGGCGAAGTTCGACGAAGGCACGGAAGGCTCCCGCTACGTCTCGGCCGGCGGCTGGTCGGGGCTGGTGGACATGGACTCGGGGATCCCGCTCTCCGCGGGGATCCCGCACGGCGACGAGCAGTTTCTCGTCGAGCAGGAAGTGCAGGTCATCCCGTACCTCTCGCACGGGATCCTGACCGAGCAGGACGCTCAGGCCGCGGCAGCCGAGGCGATCCACGACCCGTACGTGATCGAGAGCCAGGGCAGCATCACGAGCGACGAGCTGGCGTTCGCCAACGCCGTCGTCGCCTCGGCCGAGTCGCTCCACGATCCGCTGACGGCGGAGGAGCTTGGCGTCCGTGGAGACGCCGCCGAGCAGTTCCGCGTCGAGCATGCACTCGAGGCGCAGGCGCAGGGCGGGCTGTCTGGCTACCTGGTCGACGTTGCCGACGAGCTCATCGCCTCGCAGGAGAGCCGGGCGCTGACGGATCAGGCGACGGCGATCCGGTATCTGTCACCCGACATCCGCGGCGAGGCGCTCAGGACGAGAGAGTCGACGCGGTTCGTCCCCGGCGTGACCGACTTCCCGTACGTCTCACAGGAGGCCCAGGCTCCGGCCGACCGGGTCGAGCGTGCCCTCGAGCAGGGTCCGCTGGTGATCCCGTACCTGAGCCACGGCATGACGTCCGACGACGTGGTCGGAGTCCGGCCCGACGACAGGGCCGACCGGTTCGCCCACTCCGACGTCGCCTCGCGGCCCGAGCTTGCGAGCGGCGGCGGCTCCGGCGTCGAGTGGAACGACACGCTGACGGTGGGGATCGGCGGGCTCGTTCTCGCCCTCGGGCTCGGACTGGCGCTGGGCTACCTGCGCCGGCCCCGGCTCGCAGGCCCCTAAGGTCGCCTGGGCAGCGACGCGAAGCGGGCCTGTTGCCCGCGCAGGAATGGGGCATCCGCGTAAGCGGATGCCCCATTCGCGCAAGATCCCTGAAGGGCCGCTTCGCGGCCGCTAGTTCTTGATCAGGTGGTTTCGGCGTCGCGGGCGTCGAGCCGCTGCTCGAAGAGCTCGCGCAGCTCTTCGCCCGTGGTCAGCACGTCCTCGTACCGAGGCCGCCGGGGCGGCAGCTTCACGATCCGGACGTCGTTGTCGCGGCTGCCGTGGCAGCGTTCGTAGGCCGCCGCCTCGTCGAGCGGAGTCAGGCCGGAGCGGCGGCCGAGCAGACGCATGGGGGGAGGGATACCAGAGTCCGCCGCCCCGGGGAAGCGTGCGGTGGCCCGGAACGGACAACGGGCCCCGAAGGAGGGCCCCGTCGCCTGCTTGGGTGGGCTCGTCTCAGGGGAGAGACTTCGCCCGTCTTCCGCGTCCTGCGCGGGAAGCGCAAAGAACGTTTGCGAAAGTTCAGCCAGTATAGCGAGGACGAACAGGATCGCCAAGCCCTCGGAGCGAAAACCCCGCTGAGCGGGGCTTTTGGCGAAAGCTGCGGGACTAGGATTCGAACCTAGACTACTCGGTCCAGAGCCGAGCGTCCTACCATTAGACGATCCCGCACCGGCGTGCGGCTCCCAGTCTAGCCACTACGTTTCGAGCCGGTAGACGGGGACGAGGCGCTTCTCCGCGTCGGTGTCGATGTGCGCGATCACCTCCACGTACGGCTCCAGGCCCGACCCGCGCAGCTTCGCCTTCAGCAGCCCATCGACCTGGAAGAGGCCGGACGAGTTGTTCATCACGATCTCGATCTTCACCGGCCGCGACTCACCGTCGGCGATCGAGACGTCGTCGATCGCGGCCGCGGAGAGTGAGTGCATCGAGACGCGCCCTCTCTCGAACGGGATCCTCGAGCGGCCCTCGGCCATGTCGAGCGCGTCCGCCACCCGGAGGATCCCGGCCTCGAGGGCGAGCGGCTGACCGTCGGCGCGGTGGCTCGTGATCGCCTGCAACACCTCGGAGACGATCACGGTCAGCTCCGGCTCCTCGTAGATCCCGTCCAGCAGCTCGCGCATCTTCGGCTCCGAGAGGAACAGAGAGAAGTCTTCGTGGCCGTGCCGGTGCACCGACATGCCGACGCAGTGGAAGAGCGCCGACAGCGCCACGATCACCTCCGCGTCGTCCTGCTCCAGCCCGAAGTCGCGCACCGCCGACGGCTCGACGCCGTGCTTCGTCAGCTGGCGCAGGAGCTTGAGCGCGATGTTCGCGACGATCTGGATGTGCACCCAGGAGTGGTCGTTGATCTCCATCCGGACGACGGCGTTCACGTTCGACACGTGCCACCACGCCTTCACCTGCCGGTCCTCGTTCACGCGCTCGAGCAGCTTGCGCAGCTTCCGGTTGCCGCGCACCGGCAGGTTGACGCGCATCTTGTCGACGGCCTGCGCCGGCGTCAGGCGCGTCTCGCGGACAGCCTCCCGCGAGACCGGCTCCTCGATCCGCTCCTCGGTCTCCTTGTCGAGGTCCATCAGGTCCGGACCACGACGCTGCGCGCGAACTTGTCGTGGAGGGTCTGGTTGCGCGAGTCGCGCAGCGGCCAGAGGTGGTCGAGGATCGTCGGGAGGGTGAAGAGGGCACGGAGCGCTGCCGTCGAGATCCACCGCCGGAACGCCCGCATATAGCCGATCGGCGAGTTGCTCTCCGCGTCGACCACCCGGATGCCGAGCGCCATCTTCCCGAAGGTCTGGCTGCGCGAGCCGATCAGCGCCGTGTGGTAGATCGCCTCCGGGATGAGGAAGAGGATGACGACGAGCATCGTCTCTCCGTCGCGAAGCCGCTCGCGGAGCTCGTCCGCGGACATCCCGGCCGCGAAGAGCGCCACGCCGATGACGAGCCCGAGCACGACCACGTCGACGAGCAGGGCCGCGAGGCGGCGCCCCCAGCTCGCGAGTTCGCGGTCGGCCACGCCTACAGGTTAGGCGACCTCGGCGGCCCAGTCCCCGTAGAGGCTCGTGTAGAGGCCGCGGTGCGCGAGCAGCTCCTCGTG
>DATHAG010000025.1:0-5088 GCA_035296825.1 Gaiellaceae bacterium
CGCGCATCGAGTGCCCCGAACGGCTCGTCGAGGAGGAGAACTCGGGGCTCCACTGCAAGGGCGCGAGCGAGCGCCATGCGCTGGCGCTGACCGCCCGAGAGCTGAGACGGATACCGGTCCGCGAGGCCGTCGAGCTGGACGAGTCCGAGGAGCTCGTCGACGCGGGAGCGGATCTCCTGCTTGGGGCGCTTGCGGATCTTGAGGCCGAAGGCCACGTTGTCCCGCACGGTCATGTGCTTGAAGGCCGCATAGTGCTGGAAGACGAAGCCGACACCCCGCTTCTGGGGCGGTAGGCCGGTGGCATCGTCGCCGGAGATGGCGACATCGCCCTCGTCAGGCGTCTCGAGGCCGGCGATCACGCGCAGGAGGGTCGACTTGCCGCTGCCGCTTGGACCGAGGAGCGCGGTCAGGGAGCCGCCCGCGATTGCGAGCGAGACCGAGTCCAGGGCGACGAAGTCACCGAACCGCTTGCTGACGCGCCGCACCGCGATCGCCATCGGTCTCCCTTCGGAAGAGGTTCATTGCAAGCACCACCGCGAACGCAAGTATGGCGAGAACCACGGAAGCGGTGTACGCACCGACCAGGTCGAACTGCTGGAACTCGTTCTCGACGCGGAGCGTCAAGGTCTCGGTCCGTCCCGCCAGCTTGCCCGAGACGACCGAGACGGCGCCGAACTCGCCGAGGCAGCGGGCGGTCGTCAGGACAACGCCGTACGTGATCCCCCAGCGGATCGCAGGGAGCGTCACGCGCCGGAACGTGGCGAACGGGGAAGCCCCGAGCGTCCAGGCGGCCTCATCCTGCTCCGTCCCGATCTCTCGGAGTACGGGCACCACCTCGCGTACCACGAAGGGGAGCGAGACGAAGATCGTCGCCAGGACCATCCCCGGGAGCGCGAAGATCACCCGGATCCCGTTTGCGTTCAGCCACCCACCCAGCCACCCGGTTCGGCCGTAGACGAGGATCAGGGCGAGGCCCACGACCACCGGCGAGAGCGCGAACGGCAGGTCGATGACGGCGTTCAGGAGCGTGCGGCCCCGGAAGCGCTGCCGGACGATCATGAGCGCCGCGGCGATCCCGAAGATCGTGTTGGCGGGGACCGCGATCAGCGTGATCAGAATCGTGAGCCAGAGGGCGTGGATCGTGTCGGGGTCCGTGAGCGCATCCCAGACCGGCCCGAAGCCGTCCTCGAAGGTCCGGAAGAAGATCACCCCGATCGGCAGGATCAGGAGGAGCGCCAGATAGCCGAGCGCCACCGTGCGAAGCGCGAGCCTACTGCTCATGCTTCGACCCCCACTTGCGGAACGTGTCGATGGCGAGGAGTGACACGAACGAGATCACCAGGAGGAGCACCGAGACCGCCGCGGCGCCCGTGACGTCGTCGCTCTCGATCTGGCTGAAGATATGGACCGAGGCGACCTCGGTCTGGAAGGGGATGTTTCCCGAGATCAGGATCACGGAGCCGAACTCGCCGATCGAGCGCGCGAATGCGAGCGCGACCCCGGAGAGAATCGCGGGCATCAGATTTGGCAGGACGATCCGGCGGAAGATCGAGAAACTGCTCGCTCCGAGCGAGGCGGCGGCCTCCTCCATGTCGCGGTCGAGCTCGAGCAGCACCGGCTGCACGGATCGCACCACGAACGGAAGCGTCACGAAGAGGAGTGCGAGGATGATCGCCGCACGTGTGTACGCCACGTTGATCCCGATCGGGCCCTTCGGGCCGTAAAGGGCGAGGAGCGTCAGCCCGGCAACGATCGTCGGAAGGGCGAAGGGGAGGTCGATGAGCGAGTTGACGGTCGCCTTGCCCCGGAACGTGTCCCGGACGAGGACCCAGGCGATGAGCGTCCCCGTGACGGCGTTGATGGCCACGACGATGAGCGAGCAGACGAAGGTCAGCTTCAGCGACGAGACGGCCGCCGGGCTCGAGATCGCCCGCCAGAAGCCATCCGCGCCGCCCTCAGTCGAGCGCCAGGCGACGGCGGCGAGCGGGATCAGGACGATCAGCCCCAGATAGGCCGTAGCGAAGCTGCGCCCGAGGGGAAGCCCCCCGGGCGCGGCCTTCTCAGGCAGACGAAGTGCGTAGCTCCTAGCCGGACTCAGTCGAGACCCCCAGGTCAGACTCGATCTTCGCCACGAGACCCGTGTCCCGGTCGAAGAACTTCTCCATGACCGCATCCCAGCCGCCCACGTCCTTGATTGTGAAGAGCCCGGAGGGCTCCGGGTAGTCGAACTGACCCAGAACCTCCTCGTCGACCGGGCGATAGCCCTTCTCGCCGAAGATCTTCTGCGCCTCGGGTCCCTGGAGGAAGTCCACGAAGGCCTGTGCCTGCTGGGACGAATCCTCCGTGATGGCGACGGGGTTCTCGATCAGGATCGTCTCGTCGGGGACGACGTAGTCGATCTCCTCGCCCTTCTGCTGCGCGGTGATCGCCTCGTTCTCGTAGGCGATCAAGACGTCGCCCTTGCCGCCGGCGAAGGTCTGGAGCGACTCGCGCGCGCTCTTGTCTTGCACGGCCGTGTTCTCTAGCACCTGCCGCAGGAAGTCGACTGCCTCCTCCTCGCTCTTCCCCTGTTTGATCTGGGCGCCGTAGGCGGCCATCAGGTTCCACCGCGCCCCACCGGAGGTGAACGGGTTCGGGGTGATCACCTCCACGCCCTCCTGCACGATGTCGTCCCACGTCTGGATGTTCTTCGGATTGCCTTTCCGGACGGCGAGGACGACGACCGAGTCGGTCACCATCCCGTCGTGGTTCGCCTGTGCCCAGTCCGCGGGCACGAGCCCCGCATCGACGAGTCGCGTCACGTCCGGCTCGAGCGAGAACGCGACCACGTCTGCTGGGAGCCCCGCTTCGACCGCCCGGCTCTGCTCACCTGACGCCGCGTAAGACTGCTCAAAGTCGACGTTCTTCCCGGCGGACGTCTTCTGGAACGCCGGGATGATCTCCTCGTAGGCCTCCTGCGGCGTCGAGTAGGCGACGAGCGTCAGGCTCGTGTCGCCGCCGCCCGAGGCATTCGCCGAGCCGTCGCCACCACCGCAGCCCGCAGCGAGCACCGCGGCTAGTGCGGCACATGCGAGCATGCAGATAAGCGTTATCCGTCGAATCATGTGGAGTTATCTCCCCGAGTTGTCTACAGAGTCAGTGGGGATTACTACCGACGGCCGAGGGTCCTTGTCAAACGGGAACCGTCAGGGCCTGACGGCTGGCCTCTAGCTCAACTTGGCGCGCTTGCGCTCGGGGTCGTAGACCGGGTGGCGGACGATCTCCCCGGCCACCGTGCTCTCACCGACCCGGGCTTCGACTTTCTGGCCAGGCTCTCGCAAGTCCTTCTGGATCTTTGCGAGTCCGAGCGTCTTGCCGCCGAGGTGGGGCGACTCGATCGCCTGTGTGACAAGCCCGACCTCCTCGCCGTCGACGAGAAGCGGCGCCCCGCTCGCCTCGTCGCCGCCCGACTCGAGCACAACGCTCGTCAGGCGAAGCTCGGTGGTGTCTCGATCGCGCTCGATTGCGTCACGCCCCTGGAACTGGCCCTTCTCGAGATCGACCGCCCACCCCAGCCCCGCCTCCCAGGGCGAAACGAGGGGGTCGTACTCGATACCGCCGATGATGAAGCCTCCTTCGATCCGGAAGAGGTCGAGCGCGACCATCCCGATCAGCTTCATCCCCTGGGGCTCGAGCGCTTCGAGGAGCGCATCCCAGAGCTGGAGCGCGCGGTCGCGCTCGACCCAGAGCTCGTACCCGAGCTCGGCCGTGTACCCGAGGCGGGTCATGAAGACCGGGATCCCGGCGATCGACACGTCCTCCCGGAAGGTGTAATAGGGGAAGGCCTCGTTCGAGAGGTCTACGTCCGTGAGGCCCTGGAGCATCGCGCGGCTCTTGGGCCCCTGGAGGCAGAGGTGGGGCATGGCGTCCGTGAACTCGCGGACCTCGATGCCCTCCGGCGCCTGGTCACGAAAGATGCCGTAGTCGGCGTCATTCGCGCCGCAGAAGCGGATCCGGTCCGGCGAGCGGACCATGACCGTGCAGTCGTCCACCATTTTCCCGTTCTCGTCCGTCAGCGGGCCGTAGGCGATCTGCCCCTGGCCGAGCTTCGACACGTCACGGGCGACGATCGTGTTCACGAAGTCCTGTGCGCCCGGTCCTTCGATGTCGACCTTCCTGAGCATCGTGAAGTCCATGAGGCCGGCGGCTTCGCGGACGGAACGGTATTCCTCCTCCGTGTCGGTCACGACCAGCGGCGCCCAGTAGCCGAAGAGGTCCATCCACTGGTCGGTCAGCGCCTCGAGGCGCGGGTAGAACGCAGTCTCCTTGCTCATGCTGTCTCCGTTTCGTCCGTCGGGGCTCCGACCGCCGCGGGCTTCCGCGCCGGCCGTTCCGGCATGAGGTCGAGAGACTCGAGCACGAGCTCCGAGAGCTCGCGCAGCTCGATCTCTCCCTGGTGGCCGGAGGTCTTGATCGCGTCCTCGTACATCGTTACGTCCTTGGGGCAGGCGACCACGAAGTAGTCGAGGCCTCCGAGCGCCACTGCCTCGTCGATCCGCTGCTCGCTCGGCCTGCGCGCGCCCTCCGCCTTCAGCTCCTTCATCCAGATGCGGCCGCCGCCCGCGCCGCAGCAGAAGGAGTTGTCGCGATTCCGGGGCATCTCGGCGAGCTCGATGCCGAGCGCCGCGAGGAGCTGGCGCGGCGCATCGTAGACGCCGTTGTAGCGGCCGAGCGTGCAGGGGTCGTGGTACGTGACCCGGTACCCGAGGCTGTGGGGCTGGAGGCGACCGGCCTCGATCAGCTCGAGGAGGAGCTGGGAGTGGTGGACGACGTCCCAGCTGCCGCCGAAGTCCGGATACTCGTTCCGAAGGGTGTGGAAGGTATGGGGGTCCGAGGAGAAGATGCGATCGAAGCTGCACCCGGACATCGTCTTCACGTTCTCCTCCGCGAGTGACGCGTAGAGTCCCTCCTCGCCCGCGCGGCGGACGTCGCAGCCGCCCGTCTTCTCCGCGTCGAAGAGAATCCCGAAGTCGACGCCTGCGTGGTGGAGGATCCGGGCGAGCGCCTGCGTCGCCCGCTGGTTCCGCGGGTCGAAGGACGCGTAGTCGC
>DATHAG010000026.1:0-3771 GCA_035296825.1 Gaiellaceae bacterium
GGAGGGCGGCAAGCTCTCGAAGCGCTCGGAAGGGGCCACCCTCGCCGACCTCCGCGCAGAAGGCATTCCCGCGGCGGCGGTTCGCGGCTACCTGCGCGAGCTCGCGCTGCCACGCTCCGACGTTCGGTTGGACCTAGGGCGGTTACGCCGGCTTGCGGTCGACGCGATCGGCGCGATGTCCGACGAAGAGCTCGCCGCGGCGGCCGAAGCGCCGGCGCCCCTTGTGCCTGCGCTCCGTGGATCAAGGACGCTGGTCGAGGCCCGGCTGACCGCAAGGTCTTTGGAGCAGGCCCCCGAGCCGTCGGCGGCTACCGAAGACGAGCGCCTCACGCTCGAGCGCTTCCTGGAGCTTCGCGGCGGCGCGCCGGAGGAGCTCGATCCGGCCCAGGCGAAGGCGATCCTTCGGGAGCTGAAGGCCGTCGGCGGCAGCCTGCGAACGCTCCGCAGAGTTTTGACGGGAACCGAGCGCGGGCCCGAGCTGTGGGCCGTCCTTGCGGCGCTTTCCCGCGACGAGGCCCTGCGCCGCGTCTCGGCGGCTCTCTAGCTACCCGGCGAAGAGCTGTGCGAGCCTGATGCCCGTCGCGGTCCTGGTGATCGCAAAGACGCGCACGGGGTTTCGGCCGGCGTGGAGCAGCTCTTCGGGCACGAGGATCGAGAACCGGATCGCACCGGCGGAGTCGATCGTGGTCGAGGTGCCTGCAATCCGCCCATTCACGGCGATGGCCACCGGCCGGCCTGCGCCCAGGCCGTTGACCCTGCCCATCACCTGGGAGGGATAGAACCGGGATCCTCTCGGGAGCGAGCGGAGCAAGGCAAGCGGCTTGGCGTCGATCTCGGCGCTCGCGGATCCGGCTCCGACCACCCGGAGGCGGGACACGGAGCGGCCGAGGATGCTCGGCGCCGGCCCTATCCCGAAGAGCACCGGCCTCGTTGCGCCGGTCCCGAAGAGCCTGATCTGACGCAGGAGCGCCTTGTCCCGGGCGTCGAGAACGGACGCGACGGGTCTCACGAACCCCGAGACGTTGACCTGGGAGGTGTGCTCGCCCCCGAAGCCGGAGCGCCCGTCCGCCACCCAGGGGATCGAGATCCCGAGCACGTCCACGATCGTCGGGAGGATGTCGATTGTCTCGACGTGGTCGTCGACCATCACCGGCTCCCGCTGGTTCGGCCGCTTCAGAAAGAGGGGGACGTACGCAACGTCCTGGATGTTCGTCCTGGTCGGGCCCCGGCGGCGATCTTCCGGCCGGAAGCTCACCCCGTGGTCGGCTGTCACGACGATCAGCGCCTTGTCGTAGAGACCGATCGCCTTCAGCCGGTACAGGAGCCGACCGAGCAGGCGGTCCGTGTACTCGAGCTGGTACAGGTAACGCTCGTAGGCCTGGACGACCAGGTGAGCCTGGGGCCCCCAGCTGTCGCCGTCTCGTCCCAGGGCGACCAGGCTGCCGAGCACGTACTGCCGCCCGGACGGGAGGTATTGGTAAGGGCCGTGCGGAAGCAGGATGTGAGCGAAGTTGAGCGTCGGCTCAGATGTGACGCGGATGGACGAGAAGAATGTGCGCGCCGCACCGCCGCGGTCGTCCCATAACTCCGGATGCCCGGTCGGGGCCCGGCTGTCGCCGCTGAGGCTGATGCTCGTTTGGGTGCCGCCTTCGTTGCCGAAGTTCTCCCAGGCGGTCGAGACGGACGGGAGCCTCTCCTCGAGCCGGGGCGGCGCGATCAGGTGGAGATAGACGTACGAGGCGTCTGAGTAGAGCGAGGCCTCTTTGGGCTCCTGGCCGGTGCTCGTCAAGCGGGGGCGGTCGTCCCCGCAGAGCTGCCTGGGGCAAAGGGAAGTCTGGGACTCGACGACGTTCATTCGATAGCTGCCGCCGAGGAGCGTGAAGATGTTGTCGGGGTGGTCGGCGAAGATCGGCAGCTTGTTCGGCCGCGGCCGGATCCCCGTCATGATCGCCGGCACCGCCTTCGTCGTCGTGTGGCTGACGGTCGTCGCGTTCCGGAACCAGGTTGCGTTCCTTGCGAGCCGCGCGAAGTTCGGGAACCGATCGGCGTCGATCTTCTTGGCTCGGTTCATGAGCGAGAAGTCCGGAAACTCGTCGAAGACGATCATGACGACCGGAGTCCGCGCGGAGACATCCGTAACGGCCGCGTTGACGTCCTCCGGCAGCACGAGCTTCTCGATCGGCGAGGTCAGCAGGAAGAGCGCCAGGAAGACGAGCGGCGACGGTGAGAGGATGGTCAGGAAGCTCCTGGCCGGGGGAACGCGAAGATAGAGCAACGCGACCGCAAGGCCTACGGCGGCGGCGAGCCCGATTACGAGCGCGCTCGAATGGTCCCCGGCGCGCTTGACCAGCTGGATCGCGATTAGGCCGGTGAGGCCGGCCACGAAGACGAGGTGAAGCGCGCGGCGAAGGATGGGCGATGCGAGTCCCGCGAGCGCCTCTACGACGAGCATCGCGAGCGGTGGGAGAAACGTGACTGCGAGCGCGAAGCCGACGATCTCCAGCGGCGAAGAGCGCCGGACCGCGAAGAACTCGGCGTTCTTCGAGAAGAGGTCGAATAGCGGCTGCGCAAGGGCGAACGCGGAGAGCACGGCCAGGTGTGCCCCTCCCAGGAGCAGGCTCGGGAAGCTGAAGCGCTCGCGCCGTGCGTGCGCGCGCGTCTGTGCGGCGACCTCTGCCATAAGCTCGTTCATCATGACACCGGGCCAGGCGAGCGGTGAACCGTTGCACCGGCCCGCTCAGACATGACGATGAGACTGCAAAACACACTTTCGCGAACGTTCGAGGAGCTGCCGCCACCGCCCGGCCCGGTCGGGATGTACGTCTGCGGGCCGACCGTCTACCAGCGCATTCACATCGGGAACGCGAGGCCGTACGTCGTCTCGCTCTGGCTCAAGCGGTGGCTCGAGGCGACGGGCTACCGGGTGAAGCTCGTCGAGAACATCACGGACGTGAACGACAAGATCTACGACGCGGCGGGGAAGCAGAGCCGGCCGAGCGCCGAGCTCGCGGCGGAGGCAGCGCAGTGGTACGTGGAGGACACCGACCGGCTTGGGCTGGGTCGTCCCGACCTGGAGCCGCTCGCGACGGAGACGATCCCGGAAATCGTCGCACTGATCGCGGAGCTCGTCGACCGCAAGCTCGCGTACGAGTCCGGCGGGGATGTGTACTTTCGCGTGGCGAGGTGGCCAAGCTACGGCGAGCTTTCGGGCGCGAAGCTCGACGACATGGTTGCCCAGGAGCCGAGCGACCTGAAGGAAGACCAGCGCGACTTCGCCCTCTGGAAGGCGACAAAGCCGAACGAGGACACCTCCTGGGACTCGCCCTGGGGACGGGGGCGACCCGGTTGGCACATCGAGTGCTCAGCCATGGCGGAGAAGCATCTCGGCGCCGCCTTCGACATCCACGGCGGTGGCCTCGACCTCCGCTTCCCCCACCACGAGAACGAACTTGCGCAGTCGCGCGGAGCCGGCCGCGAGTTCGCCCGGATCTGGGCGCACAACGGCCTACTCCAGATGGACGCGGAGAAGATGTCGAAGTCCGTCGGCAACATCGTCTCGCTCAAGGAGGTACTCGACCGCTGGAGCCGGGAGGCCGTCCTGCTTCTCTTTCTCGGCGCGCACTACCGCAGCCCTCTCGACTTCTCCGACGATGCGATGGCCGCCGCGCAAGCGCAGGCGGAGACGTTCAAGAACTACTTCGTCGGGCACGCCGACGGGGGCGGATCGAATCACGAGTGGCCCCGATTGGCGAAGATCCTCGATGACGACTT
>DATHAG010000027.1:0-2552 GCA_035296825.1 Gaiellaceae bacterium
GCGCATCTACGTGAAGGAGCTCGACCGCGGCCGTGCGCCCATCGCGCTCTCGCCGGAAGAGCAGGAAGCAGTAGACCGGGCGATGGCGTTATGACCGAGGCCCGGGTAGAAGTCCGGCCGCTTCGCCCGGAGGACGAGCCCCTCCTCTTTGGCCTGGCCCGGCTCGACCGAGGGGCAGATCGGCGGACGCTCGACGTCCTCGAGGGGGAGACAGTGTTCGTGGCTGAGGTGGGCGGAGCAGCCGCCGGGTACGTTGCAGTCGAGCTGACAGAGGTTTCGGCACGCGTCGACCAGCTCTTCGTGAGCCCCGAGCACGAGCGCGAGGGTGTCGGCAGGCGCCTGCTCGAGTACGTCGAGGGCTATGCCATCTCGAAGGGAGCAGCCACGCTCCAGGTGGTCGTCGAGGACGAGAATCGACGTGCGCACGACTTCTATCGTGGGCGCGGTTTCGTGTCGGTGGGAGAGAACGTGCTCGAGCTGATTCTTCCGCAAGCCTAAGCTGAGCGCGGCTTCGGCACGTTCCCGATTCAGTACGATCTCGATGCAAATGGGTCAGGTCCTCGTTCTCAACGCGAGCTACGAGCCGCTCAACGTGTGCACGGTGCGGCGCGCTCACGTGCTCGTCTTCAAGGGGAAGGCCGAGATCATCGAGCACCTCGCCAAGCCCCTGCGCTCCGCCGCGGATGCATTCGTGTGGCCGCACGTGATCAGGCTCCTTTCCTACGTTCGTGTCCCGAACGCGATTCAGCGGAAGATTTCGAGACGCGCGCTCTTCGCTCGTGACCGGTGGCAATGCCAGTACTGCGGCTCCGAAAGCGGCAAGCTGACCCTGGATCACGTCGTGCCGCGATCCCGAGGCGGCGAGTCAGTCTGGGAGAACGTCGTGGCCTCGTGCGCGCCTTGCAACCTCAGGAAGGGCAACCGGACGCCTGACGAGGTGCAGATGCGGCTCCAGTCGAACCCACGGCCGCCTGCGCCCGCGCTCTTCGTGACGCTCTCGGCGCCGCGAATCCCGGATCGCTGGCAGCCGTACCTGACCGCCTTCGCCTAGGCGCGAGCGGGCCAAGTCCCGCCCCTACACCGGTACCGGATTTGTAGGGGCGAGGCTTGCCTCGCCTGGGCTTACGCGTCGTAGTAGAGCGCGAACTCGGCCGGATGGGGCCGCAGTGCGACTGCATCGACCTCGTTCTCGCGCTTGTAATCGATCCACGTGCGGATCAGATCCTCGCTGAAGACGTCCCCCTCCAGCAGGAAGCCATGGTCGGTCTCGAGTGCGGCCAATGCCTCCGCCAGCGACCCTGGTACCTGGGCTCTGTCAGCGGTGGCTTCCTCGAAGAGGTCGAAGTCGGACGGGGCACCTGGGTCCAGCTCCCGCTGGATCCCGTCCAGGCCGGCCATCAGCATCGCCGAGAAAGCGAGGTAGGGGTTCGCGATTGCGTCCGGACATCGGAACTCGATCCGCTTCGCCTTTGGCGAACTCGAGTACATCGGGATCCTGATCGCCGCAGAGCGGTTTCGCTGGGAGTAGACGAGATTGACGGGTGCCTCGAAACCCGGCACGAGCCTTCGGTAGGAGTTCGTCGTCGGGGCGCAGAAGGCGAGCAGGGCGCCCGCATGGGCGAGGAGACCGCCGATGTAGCAGCGGGCCAGCTTCGAGAGACCTGCATAGCCGGATTTGTCGGCCATGAGGGGAGTGCCTTCGAGCCAGAGGGATTGATGGGTGTGCATGCCGGATCCGTTGTCCGCGTAGAGCGGCTTAGGCATGAAGGTGACGCTCTTCCCGGCCGCGCGGGCCACGTTTCGGACGACGTACTTGTAGTGCATGACCTGGTCTGCCATCCGCAGGAGCGGCTGGTAGTGCAGGTCGATCTCGCACTGGCCCCCAGAGGCCACCTCGTGATGATGGAATTCACAGGGAATGCCGAGGCGCTCCAGGGTCAACACCATCTCGGTGCGCAGGTCGGAGAGCGTGTCGTGCGGTGCCGGCGGGAAGTAGCCGCCCTTCTCGCGGACGGTGTAGCCGAGCCCGGGCTGCCCTGAGTTCCAGTGTCCCTCGCTCGAATCGACCTCGTAGCCGGCTCGGTTCACGTCGAGCGTGAATGAGACTGCATCGAAGACGAAGAACTCGCATTCGGGCCCGAAGTGCGCCGTGTCGGCGATCCCGGTCTCTTGCAGGTGCTCCTCTGCCCGGCGGGCAACGCGGCGCGGGTCGCGTGCGTAGGGCTCCCCCGTAAGGGGGTCGGCGATCTCGCAGACGAGCGAGAGGGTGGGCTCCGCCGCGAACGGGTCGAGGGTGGCGGAGGCAGGGTCCGGCATGAGCAGCATGTCGCTCTCCGCGATCCCCTGCCACCCTCGGATCGACGAGCCGTCAAAGCCGAGTCCCTCGTCGAACGCGGACTCATCGAACGCGGACACGGGCAGGGTCATGTGCTGCCACGACCCGAGCAAGTCGCAGAACTTGAGATCGACCATCTTCGTCTTCGTCTCGATCGCCCAGGCGACCGCCTCCTCCGGCTCCGGTCGCGTCCCGTTCGCGAGGTAGTGCTTGGCCG
>DATHAG010000028.1:0-3811 GCA_035296825.1 Gaiellaceae bacterium
CGTTCCGCGAACCCGTCGAAACGCTCGTGAGCGGCGACGCCGTGAACGTCGCCGCGCGGCTCCAGCAGGCTGCGCAACCCGGCGAGATCCTCGTCGGCTCGCGCACACACGGAGCCACCAGCCGCGCGGTCGTCTACGGGCCACGTTCCGAGGTGGATGCCAAAGGAAAGAGCGCCCCAGTTTCCGCCTGGAGGGCCTGCTCGGTGGCGGCCGAGCCGGCAGTGCGTGGGTCAGAGTTCTCGGCGCCCCTCGTCGGCCGGGAGGAGGAGCTGACGCTGCTCGAGATGGTCGCGGCGCGCGGGCAGCGCGAGCGCGTGCCGCAGCTCGTCACGCTATTCGGGCCTGCGGGCGTCGGAAAGTCGCGGCTTGTCGGTGAACTCCTGGCGCGCGTGCCGGCGGTGCGCGTCCTCAGGGGGCGATGTCTTCCGTATGGGGAGGGGATCACGTACTGGCCGCTCGCGGAGGCGGCGAAGGGAGACGCAGACATCCTGGACACGGACCCGGCTGAGGTCGCGCATGAGAAGCTTCGCACGGCGGTCCACGAAGTGGTCGAGCAGGGCGGCGAGGAAGTCTTCGACGCCATTGCCTGGACGATCGGCCTCGCGGGGAACGACTCACCCTTCTCCTCCATGGACACGCCGAGCGTGGGCAGCGCCCTGGCAGACGGGTGGCAGCGCTACATCGGCGCGCTCAGCCGCCGCGGACTGACTGTGCTCGTCATCGAGGACATCCACTGGGCCTCGGCGGCTCTGCTCGACCTCGTCGAGCACCTCGTCGACCGGATCTCGGACGCGCGGGTCGTGCTCGTCTGCACCGCTCGGCCCGAGTTCCTCGCCGACCATCCGTCCTGGGGAGCTGGCAAGCAGAACGCGACCGCGCTCTCGCTCACGCCGCTCACCGCGGAGGAGTCGGAGCGGCTCGTCTCCAGCCTCCTCGGCGAGGCGCGCGTGCCAGAGGAGGTGCGCCGGCCGCTTCTCTCGAGTGCGGAGGGCAATCCCTTTTTCCTCGAGGAGATGCTGCAGATGCTCATCGACGAGGGAGCTGTCCAGCGAGAGAAGGGCGGCTGGGCTGCAACACGCCGCCTGGCGGAGCTCCGCATCCCGGATTCCGTGCATGGCGTAATCGCCGCACGGCTCGACCTGCTCGACCTCGACGCGAGGGAGGCCCTGAGGCGGTGCGCGGTCGTGGGGCGCGTCTTCTGGCCTTCGGCGGTCGGCGTGGACGAGGAGCTCGTCACGGGTCTCACCGGCACGGGGCTCGTCTCCCCTCAGGCGGTGTCGGTCATGGGCGGCCTGCGCGAGTTCACGTTCAAGCATGCGCTCACCCGCGACGTCGCCTACGCATCGCTCCCGCGTCATGAGCGGCGCGCGCTTCATCGTCGTGTTGCGGAGTGGATCCAGTCGGTCGCGCCGGATCGCGACGTCGAGACGGCGGAGCTCGTCGGGTACCACTATCGCGAGGCAATCGCCTATGGAGAGGACGACCCCAAGGTTGCCCGCCGAGCGTACTCCGTGCTGCTCGCAGCCGGAGAGGCAGCGAACAGGCGAGCCGCCCTCGCAGCGGCGAACGACCATTTCGTGCATGCCCTCGCCCTCGCGTCGGATGATCTCGAAGGTGCGCGCGTGCTTCTGGGCCTGATCGAGGTCGAAACGACCGCGGCGCGTTGGTCGGAGGCGCTCGAGCGGCTCGACGAGGCCGACCGGCTCGCGAACATCGATGCGCGGACGCGCTCGGAGATCCTCGGGTGGCGATCGCGGGTGAGCTGGCTGACGGGTCGATGGGCCGAAGCCCTCGAGTCCGCCGAAGAAGCCGTGGCCGCGCTATCCGGTCTACCGGAGTCGGTTCAGCTCGCTCGCGCCGTCGCGCGCCGGTCGCAGATCGAGATGCTGCGGAACCGTCCCACAGCGTTGGACCGCTCGCGAGAGGCCGTCGAGATCGCCGAGCGAGTCGGCGACGAGTACTCGGTCATCAACTCCCGGATCAACCTGATGACCGTCGAGGCTTCGCAGTACGGACAGGGTCCAGATCCCGACGAGGTGACGAGCATCTCCCAGCGGGCCGCAGCGATCGGAGCCCATGAGGAGGCAACGCGAGTCCTCGTCAACTTCACGTGGTCGGCGACGGGCTACTTCCCGGTCGGCCAGATCGAGTCGGTCGTGAGAACCGCGATGGAGAAGGTCTTCGTTCCGGAAAGCATCGCTGACTACCTCGACCTCTCGATCGGGTGGATGTTGCACTTGCCCGCCGGCCGCTGGGACGAGCTCGAGGATCCGCTCGAGCGCCTGCGGCGAAAGCCGCCCGGAGGTGCGACCACGCTCCTGCTCCTTCGTCCTCTGAATGGAAGCCTCGCCTGGAGGCGTGGGGAGCTCGGCAAAGCGGAGACCTGGCTGGCCGGACTGCACGACGTCTCCCTCGAGAGCGGCGAGGCTCAGCGAGTCGTTCCGAGCGCAACCGCGGTCCTTCCCTGGCTGCACCTCACCGGCCGGCGAGACGAGCTCCGTCGTGTGGCGACCGAGGTCGTCGAGGCTGTGGGAAGAGAATGGCCCGTTGTCATCTCAGTCGACCCGGTTCTGCGCTCGATGGCCGCGAGCGGCGAGCTCGATCTTCTCGAGCAGACCCTCGCTTCCCTCCGCGACGCGCGCGGAGGAAGCGTCGCTCGGCTGGCGCTCAGCATCGGGGTCGGCGATGCGCTCCTGGACATCGCCGGGGGACGGTTCGAGACTGCGGCCGAAAGGCTCACCGAGGCGGTCACTCGAAATGAGGAGCTCGGCTTTCTCTTCGACGCGGCGTGCCTCAAGCTCGACCTCGCAGAAGCGCTCGACCACGTGGGCGCGGCCAACGACGCAGCCCGGGCCAGGG
The DNA here is from genome assembly GCA_035296825.1 of Gaiellaceae bacterium. Lineage (GTDB taxonomy): Bacteria > Actinomycetota > Thermoleophilia > Gaiellales > Gaiellaceae > DASQGA01. Next base: position 2,860 of record DATHAG010000028.1, read on the forward strand.
CCAAGGCGCGGCAATTTCTCGAAGCCCTTCGCTGCGTGAACCCGTTCTAGCCCAAGGGTGCGAGCAGTGTCTTCTTCCCCTCGAAGGCGAAGAAGAGGAGATCCGTCATCCGGAAGGTCGTGTTGTTCGGCCCGAGCGTCGGCTTGAAGGCGGGGTCGCGGACGATCGAGTCCTCGCTCCCCTCCATCGCCCGATGGATGGTTTCCGCCACGATGCGTGCGCCGACGCCGGTCAGCTTGCCGCCGTTCAGCTCGGCCTCCCGGAGGATGTAGAACCAGAGCGGCGTGTCGGTCAGGACGCGGTCCCGCTGGGCCTTCGTGAGGCCGTCGAGGTTCGCACCGCCGTCTCCGTGGTGGAGCTGCGCCCTCGTCAGCTTCGTGATTGAGATGCCCTTGCTGCGGAGGAACGTGACCATCTGCTGGCCCGTGGCGAGCCTGACCATGTTCGCCCGGGTCAGGTTGCGGAACGCGAGGTTCGCCTCCACGCCGTTAAAGCCTGGCAGGGACTGGAGCGGATTGGCGATTCGCGTGTCGATCCGCATCGCCTGGTTGAACTTCGCAGCCGGCACGCCGAGCGTCGCGTGGCCGCCGGCGGGAAAGTCGTACAGGCGCCGGAAGTCTGCGATCCAGGAGCTGATCAGGCGCGGGAAGCCGCCGAGATCGCCGCTCGTCGCCGAGAAGGTGAAGAGGAGGTCGAGTGTGCCGAAGCCGTCGTCGAAGATCTTGTTCCAGTTGTAGGAGCTGCGCACCATCGAGTGCCCGAGCCGGTAGGCCGCAACGGAGAACTCGATCGGCATCGTCGGCACATCTGTCGGCGTCGCGCCGACCTCGAAGGCCTTGCGGCCGTTCGTGAAGACGTCGTTCACGACCGAGGCCTCGCAGATACTCGGCAGGAAGTCCGTGCGGATCATCCACTGGTAGTGCTTCGTCACCCGCCTGCGCGCGCGCTCGAA
>DATHAG010000029.1:0-13854 GCA_035296825.1 Gaiellaceae bacterium
CCGCCGAACGGATCGGACTACGTGCGGCTTCGGAATGCAGCAGGCGATTATCTCTCCGCGAAGCAGATCCGGTCGATCCGCTTCAACGGTGCGAGCGTGTTGCCAGCTGATGCGATCGAGTGGGCGGTGGACTCGGATCCCCCCGACCGCAGCGGTAACGATGCTCTCTACTCAGGGAGCGGCGACAACTTCGATCGGGCGATCGTTCGCCAGGTAGCCGTACCGGCCGCACCGGCGACGCTGACATTCGAGACGAAGTACGACACGGAGGTGCTGTTCGACTACGGGTTCGTCCAGGTCTCGACTGACGGAGGCGATACATATGAGAGCCTCGCGAACGCTCACACGACGGCCGCAGTCGACCCGAGCGTGCCCCAGGCGATTAAGGACAACCTGCCCGGCTTGAACGGTAACTCGGGCGGTTGGACGAGCGAGAGCTTCGACCTTTCGCCCTACGCGGGTCAGACGATCCTCCTTTCGTTCCGCTATATGACGGACGGAGGCGTCGCTCTACCCGGTTGGTGGGTGGACGACGTCCGGGTGAACGGTGCGCTTATCTCGGATGGCTCGTCCCTCACCGGCTGGCAGTCGCCGAGCGAGGTCAACCCGACCGAGGTCTTCCGCTTCACCGTCCAGCTCATCGCCTATACCGCCAACCACAAGCGGGTTTCCGTCTCGAAGCTCCGGCTCGACCGGAACTTCGACGGATCCTTCTCAGTGCGAGGCAAGACGGGTCGGCTCGAGAAGATGATCCAGCACAAGGCCACAACCGTGGCCGCGATCGTCATGTACGACGAGCCGACCGAGCTGATCACGAAGTACGCGCCGTACGCCCTCCGGGTGAACGGCGTCCTTCAGCCGGGCGGAAGCTAGCTCGTAGGAGAACAGCAATCGAGGGACGAGGGCCGGCGTTGCGTCGGCCCTCATCCTTCTGGCCGCAGCGCGGCCGGGTCGGCCGGGTTCTGAAACCTGTGCCCCCTTGGGGGCCCCCTGATTAGTGTGTCCCCCGCATCGAGCGTAGCGCTCGGCTTCGCGCGTGTGGTACGCACTTCGGTGCCGGAACTGCAACGAAGTTAAGCTCCACGCACATGGCGACCACCGAGGACGGCTCGACGATCGAGTCAGCGCCGGGCGACCCCGGAGAGCCGCCGATCCCGGAAGGCGTCGCCCCCGAGGGCGACACGACGAAGGCAAAGCTCGAAGAGCTCGCGCGTCTGCGAGAGGAAGCGTTTCACGCCGGCGACGAGCGCTCGGTCTCGCGCCAGCGCGAGCGCGGGAAGCTTTTGGCCCGCGAGCGCCTCGAGAAGCTCCTCGACCCAGGCAGCTTCGTGGAGCTCGACCGCTTCGTCCGCCACCGGAACCCTCATTTCGGAATGATGGATCGCAGACCGTACGGAGACGCGGTCGTGACCGGCTACGGCACCATCTTCGACCGAAAGGTCTTCGTCTTTTCGCAGGACTTCACCGTCTTCGGCGGCACGCTCTCGGAGGCGTTCGCGGAGAAGATCTGCAAGGTCATGGATCTCGCCCTCAAGTACGGCTGCCCGGTGATCGGGATCAACGACTCTGGCGGTGCCAGGATCCAGGAGGGCGTCGTCTCGCTTGGCGGCTACGCGGAGATCTTCTGGCGTAACGTCCAGGCGTCCGGCGTCGTCCCGCAGATCAGCCTCGTCATGGGGCCGACCGCGGGGGGTGCCGTCTACTCCCCGGCCATGACCGACTTCGTTCTCATGGTCGAGGAGAGCTCGTACATGTTCATCACCGGGCCCGAGGTCGTGAAGACCGTGACCGGGGAGGAGGTCACCTTCGAGGAGCTCGGCGGGGCGGTCACGCACGCCTCCAAGTCGGGCGTGGCTCACTTCACGGCCCGTGACGAGGAGGCTTGCCTGGAAGACGCTCGCTACCTCATCTCGTTCCTGCCCCAGAACAACGTCGACCCGCCGCCCTATTTCGAGCCCTCCGACCCGATCGACCGCGAGAACCCCGTCCTCGACACGATCGTGCCCGACAACGCGAACAAGCCGTATGACATGCGTGAGATCGTCGTGGGCATCGTCGATGACGGCGAGTTCCTCGAAGTGCACGAGCTCTGGGCGGGGAACATCCTCTGCGGCTTCGCGCGGCTGGGTGGCCATCCCGTCGGCATCGTCGCCAACAACCCCAAGGCCTTGGCAGGCACCCTGGACATCGACTCCTCGGTCAAGGCGGCGCGGTTCGTCCGCACCTGCGATGCGTTCAACGTGCCGCTCGTCACCTTCGTGGACGTTCCCGGCTTCCTCCCGGGAACAGCGCAGGAGTGGGGCGGGATCATCCGCCACGGCGCAAAGCTCCTCTACGCCTATTGTGAGGCAACGGTCCCGAAGGTCGCGCTGATCACGCGCAAGGCGTACGGGGGTGCCTACGACGTCATGAGCTCGAAGCACATTCGCGCCGACTTCAACTTCGCGTGGCCGACGGCCGAGGTCGCGGTCATGGGGCCGGAGGGAGCAGTGAACATCGTCTTCCGCAAGGAGCTCGAGGAGGCGGACAACCCGGATGCGCGCCGGGCCGAGCTGATCGCGGACTACAAGGTGCAGTTCGCCAACCCGTACACTGCTGCCGAGCGGGGATACGTCGACGACGTGATCGAGCCGAGGCGCAGCCGCGCCATCCTCTGCGGTGCGCTCGCAACGGCGCTGACCAAGCGAGAGCGGCGTCCGCCCCGCAAGCACGGAAACATCCCGTTGTAGTCCCTGGCTCAGCGCACCCAGGCGATGTCGGTCGCGACAATCGCAAGCCGGCGGGCGCGCAGGTATGGCCCGGTCGCCCGGAAGACCAGGATGCTCCGCTGCGTGGCGACGACAGCCCAGCGCTCGTCCGGCGACCACGCGATGGCATGGGCGTTCACGAACGAGAGGTGGGACGGGCTCCCGATTCGGCTGAGGAACGTGAGCGCCTCGCGCGGACCACGTCCCGTCCGAACGACGAGGTGGCGGCCGCGAGGGCTCGCCACGAGACCCGAAAGGCGTGGCGCCAGGAAGGTCGCCCCGCGGACGGGTCGCCGCCCGTCGAAGACGATGAGGAGGTCGAGCCCCTCGGGTCCGGGGGGCTTGTTGGTCGCGAGGAGGGCCGCGAAGCGACGGTCGTCGAGCCACACCACCTGGCGAAGGTGTGTCGGCCCGATGGTTGCGTTCGCGCGCTCGACTGCGCGGCTCACGTCCAGAGCGGACAAAAGAAGCCGCCGGTCGCGGAGGCGGGAAGAAAGGCGGAGGGAGCCGTCGACGATGTAGGTGAGGCTGCCGTCGGGCTTCCAGGCGGGCGAGCAGCCGCGCCGGCGAAGGATGGGCTCGCCCCCCGGCGCGCGGACGGCGACGTAGCCTTGTGCGCAGCGTGCCGAGAGTGCGCCGCCAGGCTGCCAGGTCTCGCCGTCGCGCTCCAGGCGGCCGGCCGGATCGAGGGAGAGCCCACATGCGACCCGTCGGGGAGCGGTCGACTCGGCTCCGCTCGGAAGGGCGATCTTGCGCAGGCGGCAACGACGGTCGAGGTAGATGAGTGTTCCCGTGACCGACTGCGCCGCGGACGAGACGTGGACGCGGTCGGTTCGAGTAGTTCGGGGATCAGGCTTCGGCTCACCTCCACGGATGCCGTCGACTGCCGCGGCGACGCCCATAAGGGCGACAGCCCCGACAACGAGCGCACTGCGGAAACGGCGCATCCGCCGCCACGATACTCCCGCTAACTACGCAATTTCGAGCAGCGAGGTCTCGAGGCCCGCGGTGACCGCGAACTCGGCCTTGAACGCCTCGACGACGTCCGGGTCGAACTGGGAGCCTGCGCAGCGGTCGAGCTCTGTGAGCGCGCTGAAATGCGAGAGGCCGCCGCGGTAGACGCGATCCGTCGTCATCGCGTCGTACGCGTCGGCGACGAATAGGATTCGCGCCCCGAGCGGGATGTCTCCACGCGAGAGCTGGTGGGGGTAGCCGGTTCCGTCCCAGCGCTCATGGTGGTGGAGGATCCAGTCCGCGACCGGCTCGACTCCGAGCGAGTCGAGCATTCGGAACCCGATTTGCGGGTGACGTTCGAGGACGAGCCGCTCAGCCTCGGTCAGCGGGCCGGGCTTGCGCAGGATCTCTTCCGGGATCGCAAGCTTGCCCAGATCGTGCAGGCTGCCCGCGAGCCGGAGGAGCTCGATCTCCTCGTGCTCGAGGCCCATGCGGACCGCGACGCGGGCGGCCAGCTCGCCGACCACATAGGAGTGGCTGCCGGTATAGGCGTCGCGCGCGTCGACCGCGTGGGCCAGACTCGAGGCGGCACGTAGGCAGGCGGCCCGATCTCGCCCCTCGATGAGCCAGCGAAGCTCTGCCAGTTCCTCGACGTCGGGCCGGTACACGTGTGCCCGCCCTCGGCCATGCTCCTTCGACCAGTAGAGCGCGTTGTCGGCCACCCGGACGAGCTCGCTTCGGTCGAGCGAGTGCAGCGGGTACGTGGCGATGCCGGCCGAGACATTGACCGTGCTGCCGTGCTCGCACGGAGAGGCGGCGACCCGGTCGAGCACGGTGTTCGCGATCTTGAACGTGGCCTCCCCGGTTCGACCAGGGAGGAGAAGTGCGAACTCGTCGCCGCCAAGCCGGAACGCTTCGCCGCCCTGCCGGAGCCGGCTCGCAACCTGGGCGAGCACGCGGTCTCCGACCGGATGACCGTGGACGTCGTTGATCTGCTTGAAGTGGTCGATGTCGATGAGGCAGATCGTCACGGGGGTGCCGTCCTCCTGCGCCTCGTCGAGGCTGCGCTGGAGCCGCTCGTGGAAGTGCCGGTGGTTTCCGAGTCCCGTGAGGGGATCGGTGAGGGCGAGCCGCATCGCCTTCAAAGACTCGTGGACGGAGCGCTGGTACAGCGCGATTGCGACGAGCGGGCCGATGAGTGCAGCCGAGAGAAGCGGAGAGCGATCCCAGAGAACGGCGAGCATGAGGCTCACCGAGGCCATGATCGAAAACGGGACGAACGTCCAGTAGATCGACTGGCGAAGCAATCCGAAGAAGGGCTCTCGGGCCCAGACAGAGATAACGAGCGCGACGAGCAGGATGTTCGTGGCGTAGAACGTCCCCGCCCCGACCAGCACCGCCAGGAACACGTCCATGACCTCGCTGCCGCCGAACCGCGCCGCAGCAGCTCCGGCGCCCGCGGCGCCGAGTGCGTACACGCCGGCGTTGTAGAGGAATCGGATCGGCGGCCGCCGGTCCAGGATGTCCACGAAGGCCCGAGTCGCGAACCCGATCACGACGGCGGGCACCCAGCCGTAGACGACCGCCGTTCCGACGATGAACACGGCGCCGAGTGAGACCGAGCCAGCCGGAACGCCCTCGACGGGCACGGGGTAGGCCTCGACGACCACGGAGGCCACGAGCAGGGCCAGGAGGCCGGCGAAGGATCCGAGTGAGGGGGTCGACGTCAGGAGGCTCCAGGCCGCCGCACCCAGCACGGCGATCCCGGCAGCCGTCACCGGGACGACGACCGGCAAAAGCCGGAGAGTTTCAGACCCCTCCGGCTGTGCATGCTCCGCGGCGCTCGGAGCCGAGCGGGCGGAATTTCCGTTCACTGGATTACTAGCTCCAGATGAAGCCGTCGAGCTCGCCGAAGAAGGCGGAGCAGACGACAAGAGCTGTCATGACGAGCGTGGTGACTTTCCAATGCAACATCGTGATCCCCTTTTGAGTGGACGCCAGCACATCCAGTATCAAGCTCACCCTTTTGCGGGTCATCACTCTATTGGGGGATTATTGATGTATGGGAAATTTACGAAAGGCCGGCTTCGGCGAGCAGACGACGGCCCCAGGCGAAGCTGTCGGCCCACCAATTTTCCAGCGGAACCAGGGTCACTCCCTGGCTCGAAGAGTGCACCATCCAGCCACGGCCCACGTAGATCCCCATGTGGCCGATCTGCGCCGGACGGGAGCGCGGCCCCAGATCCCCGAAGAAAACGATGTCCGCGGGCCGGAGGCTCCGACGCGGGATGCGCTGCGCCTTCGGCATCTCTCCGCTCATCGCATACGTCGTGCGCCCGCGTAGCGTCGAGCCGAGCGTCGGCGCCCCGATCCACCTTTCGAGCTTGTAGACGCGCCAGACGAATCCGGAGCAATCGAATCCGCCGCGCGCATCGACTCCGAAGGACGATTCGGCGAACTCCGACGTGCCGCCCCAAACATACGGATAGCCGACGAAACGCACCGCCCTACGAAGGACCCGAGTCTGCCACGCGGTCAGATCGGGCAGATTGAGGGACGATGCCTTGTCGTTGGCCCACTGGAGCTTCCAGTCGTCGAACCGGACGAGCTGGGCGACCGAATAGGCGGTCTCCGCGCGGGTGACCCGGTCGCTCGGCAGGAGCTCGAGGTCGTCGTCCTCCTGCGGATGGTTGTAGCGAAGGCCGAGGAGCCGGGCGAGGACCTCGGTGCCGGCCCGGGTCGGAGGCCGGAGACCTGACGCGCCAAGCTCGGTGCGGACATGCTGCGCTGCGGGGCCGAGGCCCAGGGCGCGGACGAGCGCCCGGTCGAGCTCGGCGACGGTGACCCTCCGCTCCGGGTCGACTACCACCTGCTCCTTCTGGGTGATGCCTGCGACGATCTGCCCCAGATCGCGCCGGGTCAAAGCCCAGTTGGGCCGGAAGCCGGCGACGCTCGGGCCCATGAGGCCGCTCTCCACGGCGACCCGGATTTCGGCGCGCGCCCAGGACGCGGCGGACGCTGTCTCCGCGCCCGCGAGGGTCGCAAGCAGCGCGACGAGTACGAAGGCGCGACGTGTCCTCATGGATTTTCCATCGACCGGGCCAACAGTAATCTTTAGCCGAGCGCCCGGAGGTGGTGCGGAGGCGTTTCGAGACTCCGTCGTCTGCCCTCGCGCATGTGGGCCGTGTACTCCCTTGGCGCGGCCGCGCTCGATGTCGGATGTTGCTGTCAGGCTACGAGTAGATCGCTTAGCCGGTCTCGAGGTCGAAGAAATGCGCCCTTTCGGGCGCGAAGGCAATCTCGACGGCGTGACCGCTCTGGACGCGGCCGGCCGCGTCGAAGCGGGCCACGAATATCGTGTGCTGCACGCCCCTAGGCGAGGGAGCATACCCCGGAAGGGCCGTAGCTCTCGTCTTGAGCGGTTCCGTCGAGCTCGCTCGTCGTTCGTGGTCTCGTAACATTCACCGAAGCTTGGACGCCGATGGGCTGATCGGGAGGCTCGCGGAGATCTGCGGGCCGGAGGGTACGGTCACGCACCCGCACCAGCTCCGCACGTATGAGTCCGACGGGCTCCTCCAATACCGCGTGTCGCCACGCGCTGTCGTGCTCCCCAGCTCGGCCCACGAGGTGCGCGAGGTCGTGCGCGCGTGCTTCGGAGCCGGTGTCCCCTGGGTTGCCCGTGGCGCCGGCACCGGCCTCTCGGGAGGCGCGCTTCCGCACGAGGAGGGCATCCTGATCGTCCTGTCGCGGCTGCGGCGGATCGTCGAAGTCGATCTCGAGAACCAGCGGATCGTGGTCGAGCCGGGAGTAACCAACCTCGAGGTATCGCGCGCGGTCGGTCCGACCCACTTCTACCCGCCGGACCCTTCGAGCCAGGTGGTCTGCTCGATCGGGGGAAACGTGGCCGAGAACTCAGGCGGCGCGCACTGCTTCAAGTACGGCTTCACGACGAACTACGTGACCGGTCTCGAGGTGGTTCTGCCGGACGGCGAACGCGTCGAGCTGGGCGGCAAGGAGCTCGACCCTCCCGGCTACGACCTCGTGGGCGCGTTCGTCGGGTCCGAAGGGACGCTCGGCGTCGCAACTCGGGTGACCCTCCGCGTCGTCCCGGTGCCCGAGACGGTCCGCACGCTCGTGGCCTTCTTCGGCCACACGGACGAGGCTGGGCAGGCAGTGACGGAGATCGTCGCCGCCGGAATCGTCCCCGCCGCGATCGAGATGATGGACCGGCTGGCGATCCAGGCGACCGAGGCGGCCACGCATGCCGGCTACCGGCTCGATGCGGGGGCGGCGCTGATCGTGGAGCTGGACGGGCCCGAGGCGGAGTGCGCCTCGCGGCTCGACGAGGTCGTCGCCCTGTGCCGAGTCGCCGAGGCAATCGAGGTGCGGGTGGCGCGAGACGAGATCGAGCGGGAGCTCTTCTGGAAGGCCCGGCGCGCGGCGTTCGGGGCCATGGGCCGCATCTCGACGACGTACTACGTCCAGGACAGCGTGCTGCCGCGAACGCGCCTGCCCGAGGTGCTCCGGCTGATCGACGAGCTCTCGGCGGAATACGGAATGCAGATCGCGAACGTCTTCCACGCGGGAGACGGGAACCTGCACCCGCTCGTCTGCTACGACGGGCGCACGCCCGGCGAGGCGGAGCGGGCGGAGGAGCTGGCGGGAAGGATCGTGAAGGCCTGTGTCGACGCGGGCGGATCCATCACGGGCGAGCACGGAGTCGGAATCGACAAGAAGCACTACATGCCGTCGATGTTCTCCGAGCCGGACCTCGACGCCTTCCAGCGGCTCCGCTGCTCCTTCGACCCGGACGGCCTGGCCAACCCGGGCAAGGTGATGCCTACACCGAGGCTCTGCGGCGAGGTGCCGGGCCCCTACCGGCAGCACCCTCTCGAGCGCGAGGGTGTCGCGGAGCGGATGTGATTCTCGAACCCGCGTCCTACGAGGAGGCCGGCGAGCTGCTGAAGGCGAGCGCCGAAGTGGCTCGGGCGGTCCGGCCGGTCGGCGGCGGGACGAAGCTCGGGTGGGGCGGGCCGACGCGTGCCGACCTGGACGTCTCGACCGCGTCGCTGTCGGCGATCTGCGAGCACAATGCGGGCGACCTTACGGCCGTCCTCGAGGCGGGCGCACGGCTCGGGCACGTGCAGGATGTCTTCGCCGAGGCGGGTCAGATGCTTGCACTCGACCCACCCCTCGGGGCGGACGACGCCGCGACGATCGGCGGGATCGTCGCGGCCGGCGACTCGGGGCCTCTCCGCCATCGTTACGGGGCGCCGCGCGACCTCGTAATCGGGATCACGGTGGCGCTCTCCGACGGCACCGTCGCGAAGTCGGGGGGAAAGGTGATCAAGAACGTGGCCGGCTACGACCTCGGCAAGCTCTTCTCGGGCTCGTTCGGCACCCTCGGACTGATCGTCGGCGTGGCGGTGCGCCTCCATCCGCGGCCTGCAACCCGGGCCACGGCGCTCTTTCGGAGTGACGCCCCCGACGCTCTTGCGAGGACCGCCGCCGCACTGGCGCATGCGCCGCTCGAACTGGAGGCTCTCGACGTTCGCTGGGAGCACGGCCGGGGAGCCGTGCTCGCACGTGCTGCCGGGGCCGCTGCACTCGGCCGGGCGGAGAGCATGGTCGAGCGCTGGGGCGGCGAGGTGATCGAGGCCGACGACGCTCTCTGGGCGTCGCAGCGCGCGGGCCAGCGCTCGCAAGACGGAATCGTGCTCCGCGTGTCGGCCCTGCCGGCGCGGCTCGGACGGCTACTCGAGGTGGCCGACCGCACGGGAGCACGGCTTGTGGGGCGGGCTGGACTCGGAGTCGCCTGGGCGACGCTTCCGGACGTCGCGGCGCTCAACGAAGTACGCCGCGAGTTCGGCGGGGTCGTCCTCGATCGGCCTCCCGGAGTCGAGCTAGAGGCGTGGGAGCACGAACCGCCTGCCGCCACACTCATGCGCCGCGTCAAGGAACGGTTCGACCCCGCAGGCATCCTGAACCCGGGCGTCTTCGCCGGCGGGATCTAGGATTTCGATGCCCGCCTTCGACGCACATCGCCCCCCGGAGCTCGACGTGATCGAGACCTGCGTCCATTGCGGCTTCTGCCTGCCGACCTGCCCCACGTACACGCCTCTTTGGAACGAGGAGATGGACTCGCCGCGCGGACGCATCGTCCTTATGCAGGCAGGGCTGGAGGGTGCGAATGTCCTCTCGGACGAGATGGTGCAGCACTTCGACCGCTGCCTCGGCTGCATGGCTTGCGTGACGGCGTGCCCCTCTGGCGTCCGCTATGACCGTCTGATCGAGCGCACGCGCGCGCAGGTCGAGCGGCACCACCAGCGCTCCGCGGGGGAGTGGCTCTTTCGCCGGCTCGTCTTTGGCCTTTTTCCCCATCCTCGACGGCTGCGGGCGCTCGCGCCGCTCGTCGCGCTCGAGCGGCGCCTCGGCCTCGGACGGCTACTTCCCGCCGGAACCCGTCTGGGCAGCCTCGCTCGCCTCGCTCGAGGGATTCCGGCGGGTCGCGCGCGCCGGCTCCCCGCCAAGTTGCCTGCGGCCGGCGAGTCGCGTGGGCGGGTCGGGCTGCTCCAGGGCTGCGTCCAGAGAGTCTTTTTCTCGCAGGTGAACGAGGCGAGCGCCCGTGTTCTCGCTGCTGAGGGCTACGACGTCGCCGTGCCGGAGCGGCCGCGCTGCTGCGGCGCCCTGCACCTCCACACCGGCTATGAGGAAGCGGCCAAGCGGCGCGCCAAGGAAACCATCGAGCAGTTCGAGGGGTGTGACCACGTTGCCGTGAACGCGGCCGGGTGCGGCTCGGCGATGAAGGATTACGGGCATCTGTTCGAGGACGACCCGGACTGGGCCGAGCGGGCCCTCGCTTTCTCCGCCAAGGTTCTCGACGTCTCGCAGCTTCTGGCGGGAGAGCCCAGGGCACTCCGGCACCCGCTTCCGCTGCAGGTGGCCTATCACGACGCCTGTCACCTCGCACACGCGCAAGCGCTTCGGGCCGAACCGCGGGCCCTCCTCCACGCGATTCCGGGGCTGGTGCTGGTCGAGCCGGCCGAGTGGGAGATCTGCTGCGGTTCTGCGGGCGTCTACAACCTGCTCGAGCCCGAAGCGGCCTCCGAGCTCGGCAAGCGAAAGGCTTCGAACCTCCTGGCCACGGGCGCAGAGGCCGTGGCCGGAGGAAACCCCGGCTGTACCTTGCAGATCGCGAGCCACCTGAAGGCAGCAGGGAAACCCCTTCCGATCTACCACCCGGTGGAGCTCGTCCGCATGTCGATCGAGGGAGGCAACGGTGCCGGAGGTTCCTGAAGGAGTCGAGATCCTGGCGCCGGTCCAGGGTCGCTTCGCGGAGATCTTGAGCCGCGACGCGCTCTCGTTCGTCCGGCACCTGCAGCGGCAGTTCGGCCAGCGCCGACTCGAGCTCCTCGAACACCGGTCTGCCCGTCAGGCCGAGCTCGATGGGGGCGGGACGCTCGACTTCCTGCCGGAGACACGCGAGGTGCGCGAGCGCGAGTGGCAGGTTGAGCCGCCGCCGCACGACCTCGTCGACAGGCGCGTCGAGATCACCGGGCCCGTCGACCGCAAGATGGTCATCAATGCTCTGAACTCGGGTGCCCGCGGGTTCATGGCCGACTTTGAGGACGCAAACTCGCCGACGTGGCTGAACGTCGTCGGCGGGCACGCGAACCTGATCGACGCGATCGAGCGCAGGATCGAGTTCACCGCTCCCGATGGCCGCGAATACCGCCTGAACGACGACGTGGCCACCCTGCTCGTGCGCCCGCGCGGGTGGCATCTACCGGACAAGCACGTCTTCGTCGACGGTGCGCCTGTATCGGGGAGCCTGCTCGACTTCGGCCTCTTCTTCTTCCACAACGCCCACCGGCTCCTCGAGCGCGGATCGGGGCCGTACTTCTATCTCCCCAAGCTCCAGAGCCATCTGGAAGCCAGGCTCTGGAACGACGTCTTCCTCGAGGCGCAAACACGGCTCGAGATCCCGCGCGGGACGATCAAGGCGACCGTATTGATCGAGACGCTTCCGGCTGCCTTCGAGATGAACGAGATCCTCTGGGAGCTTCGCGAGCACTCGGCGGGCCTGAACGCCGGCCGCTGGGATTACATGTTCAGCATCATCAAGACCTTCCGCGGCCGGCCCGACTTCCTGCTCCCGGACCGGAACTCAGTCACGATGACGGTGCCTTTCATGCGCGCCTACACCGAGCTCCTCGTGCAGACGTGCCACCGCCGGGGTGCCCACGCGATGGGCGGTATGGCCGCGTTCATCCCGAGCCGGCGCGACGCCGAGGCGAACGCGCAGGCCCAGGCGAAGCTGAAGGCGGACAAGGAGCGGGAGGCCTCCGACGGCTTCGACGGCACGTGGGTCGCGCACCCCGACTCGGTGCCGAGGGCGACGGCCGAGTTCGACGCCGTTCTCGGCGAGCGGGCGAACCAGGTCGACCGGATGCGCGACGACGTCTCGGTTGGTGCGGCCGAGCTCCTCGACGTCCGCTCCACTCCCGGCTCAGTGACGGAAGAGGGGCTCCGAAACGACGTGAACGTGGGCATCCAGTACATCTCCTCGTGGCTCCGCGGGAACGGTGCCGCCGGCATCCACGGGCTCATGGAGGACGCCGCGACGGCCGAGATCGCGCGCTCGCAGGTGTGGCAGTGGATGCACCACGGCGCGAAGCTCGAGGACGGGCGGGAGGTCACCCCGGAGCTCATCCGCCGGCTTATGCACGAGGAGCTCGAGACGATCCGTGGCGAGGTTGGGAACGACGAGTGGTTCCACTCGGAGGGCCGGCCGGCCGAGTCGCGCGGGCTGTTCGAGCAGGTGGCCGTGGCCGACGAGTTCGTCGAGTTCCTGACGCTCCCGGCGTACGAGAAGCTGCTCGAGATCGAGGCGGCGGGGTAGAGCGCGCGCGCGGGCAAGCCCAAACCCCTACGAGTGCCGACCGCCGGCTGTCGCCAAGATGCGGCCGGCCGCCTCGATCTCCTCGAGCGTCTGCGCTTCGACGACGCCGGCTAGGCCGAGGGCTCCCGGTCCGAGCTGGTTCCGGCCGACGACCGCGTGGCATTGGATCCCGGCGGCGATGCAGCGAGTAGCGATTTCCCCCACCACCTTGCCGGCAGCGGTCTGGTCGTCGAGCGAGCCCTCGCCGGTGACGCACAGGGCTGCCCCGCCGAGCGTCACGTCGAAGCCGACCGCGTCGAGAACGAAACGTGCTCCCGGAACGAGCTCGGCTCCGCAGTAGGCCCAAAGGCCGCCCGCAAGCCCGCCGCCCGCCCCCGTCATGGCGACGCCGGCCGGATTCCGAGGCGCGCGACCGGCGAGCTCTGACAGCCGGCGCTCGAGGCGGGCTACGGTCGCCGGAGCGGCTCCCTTCTGCGGGCCGAAGATCCGCGGTGCATCTTCCCACGGCGTTTGGACGTCGGAGAGGACGACGAGCTCCACCTCGACTCCAGCCTGGTCGATCGCCGCGACCGCGCCGGCGCCTCCGTCCGTGGACGCTGTACCGCCCACGGCGACGAGCACCGGCGAGGCGCCGTCCCGAGCGGCCGCGGCGATGAGCTCGCCCGTGCCGTGCGTCGAGGCAGCCCAGGCGTCGCGGTCTGCGTCCCCGACGAGTCCGAGGCCGCTCGCCTGCGCGCTTTCGACGATCGCGGAGCGGTCGGGGAGCAGCCCGAATGCTGCCTCGACCGGACGGCCGAGCGGGTCGGCTACCGTCGCCGTTCGCCGCTCGCCACCGAGCGCCGCCAGGAGCGCGTCCATCGTCCCCTCGCCGCCGTCGGCCACGGGGAGCTCAACGACCTCCTGCCCGCGGGCGCGCAGCCCGCGCGCCAGGGCGGCGGCCACCTCCATGGCGGAGAACGTCCCCTTGAAGCTGTCGGGAGCAAGGAGGACGGGGCCTGGCACCGGCCCAGTCTAGGGGCGGGTCTACCCGCCCCTAGCTGTGGATGGCTCCGCTAGCGCGCCTGAGCGGCGGGCGGGCGGTGTCGGCGGAGGAAGACTGTGAGGCCGGCGGCGACCAGAGCGAGCCCGAAGCTCCCGCCGAGAACCGGCCAGAGCGGGAAGCCGTCGTCCGAGGAGGATGAGGCCGCGGCCGGTTGCGAGTCGCCGGACCCTCCGGCGGTCGGTGCGACGGCCGGCGCCTCGATCAGGACC
>DATHAG010000030.1:0-9845 GCA_035296825.1 Gaiellaceae bacterium
CGCCCGTCGTCGAGCCTTTGATGCCCATCTTCGGCTCGATGCGGCCGACCGAGAAGCCGGGGGTTTCGGCCTCCACGAGGAACGCGGAGATGCCTGCGTGCCCTCCCGAGGGATCCGTCTTCGCGAAAACCGTGTACAGACCGGCAACCCCGGCGTTGGTGATGAAGCGCTTGGAGCCGTTCAGGAAGTAGGCATCGCCCTCGAGCTTCGCCTCCGTCCTCATGGCGGCCGCGTCCGAGCCCGAGCCCGGCTCGGTCAGCGCATACGCCGCCAGCCACTCGCCGCTCGCGAGCCGCGGGAGGTAGCGCTCCTTCAGCTCGTCGGTGCCCGCCAGCTTGAGCGCCAGCGAGCCGAGCTCCTGGACGGCCAGGAGGAGGCCGGTCGTCGCGCAGACCTTGGAGATCTCTTCGATCGCCACGAGCAGCATGAGCACGCCCGTACCGGAGCCACCGTGCCGCTCGTCGAAAGGAAGGCCGAACACGTCGTGCGCGCGAAAGAGCTCGACCATGTCCCACGGGAACTCGGCCGTGGCGTCGATCTCGGCCGCGCGGGGCGCGACCCGCTCTCGCGCGAGCGTCCGCACGAGCTCGCGAATTTCATGTTGCTCGCCGGAAAGAGGATCCGCCGCCACGGCGGGATGTTAGCCCGCGCAGCACCAGCCTTCGACGAGCGGGATACGAGGGCGCCGCTGCGACGAGCGTCCATCCAGTCGGGGTACGTCCGCCGTGCCCAAAGGAGGTACACCTGCTTAGATTCCGCGCGATGATCCTCGAGAACGGCGCGATCAGGACGATGGAAGCGTCGCTGCCGCTGGCACGCGCACTCGCGATCGCAGGAGACCGCATCGCGGGCGGCGTCGGTACGCACGAACGGGCCCTGGCGAGTCCGGAGCGCGTCGACCTCGGAGGGCGCTGCGTGCTCCCTGGATTCACGGACTCCCATGTCCACTTCCCACAGTGGGCGCTCGCCCAGCGGCAGGTACGGCTCGAGGGCACTCGCACACTCGAGGAGGCCGTCGTACGCGTCGCCGAGGCCGCAAGGACGGCGACGCCGGGGCGCTGGCTCCGCGGCACCGGCTGGCGGAATGCCGAGTGGTCGCCGCCCGTCGAGCCGAGCCGGGCCGCTCTCGACCCGGTCACCGGGGAGCTTCCCGTCGCCCTGACGGCAAAGGACGGCCACAGCCTGTGGCTCAACTCCGCGGCCCTTGCGCGCGCGAACGGTGACCTGGCCGTTCGAGGCGGCGTCGTCGAGGTGGACGACCGCGGCGAGCCCACCGGCATCCTCCGAGAAGAGTCGGCCTGGCGGTTCCGCGAACGCTGGGTGGACACCCCTGCGGAGGAGTGGCTCGAGGCGATGCGGGCGGGGATCACACTCGCGTCGTCACGGGGGGTCACCGCCGTGCACGACAAGGACGGGGGCCTCGGTGCACTCGGCTTCTTCCAAAGGCTGTGCGACGAGGGCGCGCTCTCGCTTCGCGTGTGGCAGTCGCTTCCACACGAGCGCTACGAAGAGCTGGAAGCGCTGGGGATCCGCTCCGGCTTCGGAGACGACCTCCTGCGGATCGGCTACCTCAAGGTCTTCATGGACGGGACGCTCGGCTCACAGACGGCCAGGCTTCTCGACGGGAGCGGGATCGAGATAACGAGCGGCACCGAGCTGGCCGAGATCGTCGTCCGAAGCGCGCACGCAGGCTTCCCTCTCGCGGTGCACGCGATCGGAGACCTTGCGAACCGCGAGGCCCTGAATGCGTTTGAAGGCACCCAGGGCGTCTGGAGACCACTAGGGCTTCGCCACCGGATCGAGCATGCCCAGCTCCTCGCCGAGGAAGACGTTCCGCGTTTCGCGGCTCTCGGCGTGGCGGCGTCCATCCAGCTCAGCCACGCGCCGTCGGACCGGGACATCGCAGACCGCTTCTGGGCCGGGATGGTCGATCGCGCCTACCCGTTCCGCTCCCTCGTCGAGAGCGGCGCGGTCGTCGTGAACGGATCCGACGCACCGATCGAGGAGCTCGATCCCCTCCTGGGGGTCAGGGCCGGCGTCCTGCGGACACTGGATGAACGTGAGCCCTGGTACCCCGAGCAGGCGCTCACCGTCAGCCAAGCGCTCATGGCGACGACTGTCGCACCCGCCTGGCTCTCGGGCGACGAACGGGTGCGGGGCAAGCTCCTGCCCGGCTACCTGGCCGACCTGGTCGTGCTCGATCGAGACCCGCTCGCGTGCCCGCCCGAAGAACTGGCAGAGGTACAGGTCGTCGCAACCATGCTCGGCGGCCGTTGGGTCTTCGGAGGCCCGCCCTTCGACTAGTTAGCGGTGCTGGCGGTCTGCGACGTCGGCGCTATGAGGCGCCACGGTGAAGACGGCCAGGTCTGCGGCCCGTTCGAAGACGTCCAGGGCCTCGTCCTCGCGTCCTTCGGCTCGCAGAAACTTCCCCCAGGCCCGGTACGCCTCGGCGAGTTGGCGAGAGGCGCCTTGCTCCGTGAGGAGCTCTACTGCGGTGCGGTAGGAGCGCTCGGCCAGATCGACGTCTCCCAGACGCTCGAACACCTCCGCGAGCGTGCGCCAGGCATGACCTACGTCAACAGCGGGTCCGCCCTCGAGCATCGACAACGCCTCCAACGCATATTCCCGCGCGGTGTCGGGCTCGTCGAGCTGGAACTCGAGCCTGGCGCGTTCCGTGGTCAGGGCGCCGAGCTCGCCCGCGCTCGCTTCGTCCCCGAGCAGCTCCTCTGCCCGCTCGAGGTGCTTGCGCGCCATCGGTCCGCTCTCCTGGTCCAGGAGGATCACGGCACAAAGCTGGTGTGCCCGTGAAAGGTGGAACGTGTCCTCGGTCGCCTCGAGAAGGGCGATCGCGCGCCGCACATAGTCGAGAGCCCTCCCTGGCGGCCCTTCGACCGCGTAGAAGCGACCGAGAGACCAATAGAGCCTGATGAGCGTGTAGCGGTCGCTGACACCGTCCGCCCGCTCCAGTGCGTCGGCGAGCACTCGCTGGGCGGCCGCGGCGTCCCCCGCGTCTACAAGTGCGTAGCTCAGATAGCTTGCGAAGCGCACGA
Source organism: Gaiellaceae bacterium (assembly GCA_035296825.1). Taxonomy (GTDB): domain Bacteria; phylum Actinomycetota; class Thermoleophilia; order Gaiellales; family Gaiellaceae; genus DASQGA01. The sequence goes on from DATHAG010000030.1 coordinate 3,051, forward strand.
ACAGGATCGGGTCCGCGTCCCTGGATCCGCGAATCTCCTCGAGGCAACGGCTGAAGAGCGCGATCGAGCGTGGGTTCTCACCGGCTGCGGCGTAGGCGCGACCGAGCAGCGCGTAGAGGTCGGGACGCTCGGCCACGGCGGGCCGGTCACGCTCGAGATGCTCCTCGAGCATCTCGATCACATCCTCGTGGCGCCCCTCGCTCGCGAGGGAGAGCGCAAGAGCGATGCGTGCGCGACGCGCGATCGGCAGGTCCCCTGCTGCGTGCGCCTCGGCCAGAACCTCGCGAAGCTCGCCCTCCGCGTCGGAGGAGCCGTCGAGCCGGACTCGGAGCTCGGCGTCCGTCACCCGAAGCTCGCGGTCACCCGTCGGAGCGAGATCACGGCCGGTCTCCAGGTACTCGGGCGACACCCCGAGCTTGACGGCAAGGGCGCGAATCGCCTTCACCGACGGTTGGCGTTGCCCCGCCTCGATCCGCGAGACGTAGGTGAACGAGACACCAGTCGTCGCCAGTTCGCGTTGAGAGAGGGAGCGCTCCCGCCGGAGGCGGGCGATTCGCTGGCCGATCGATTCGGTCACGGGACGTCCATCGGCCATTTGCCTCCCATGTTCGCCCCTCGAAGGGATGAGCGTCAAATCGTGGAAGTACCAGAGCAACCAGAGTTTCCCGTTGTCAACGGAAGGGAGGAGTCGTGCCGGCACGCTCTCTCGTCGCCCTGCTGGCGGCGCTCGGCGCCGCGGCGCTCATGGGTCGCTTCCCCTGGGGCCCTTAGCATTTGACGTGGGGAGCGCCTTGCGGGGCGCTCCCCACCCCTTGAGTCGTGGCGTACAATCCGAGCATGCGCACGATGAGGCCGGTCCACGACGAGCAATGCTCGGTCGCATGCACTGCGGACATCATCGGCGCCAAGTGGACAGCCGTTCTCGTCCACGATCTCTCCGAAGGAGCCAGGCGCTTCTCCGAGCTGGAGCGAGCCTGTCCAGGCATCAGCCCGCGAACACTCTCCGAGCGGCTCCGCGTCCTCGAGGAGGAGGACTTCGTCGTCCGCAGGAGCTATGCGGAGTCGCCGCCTCGAGTCGAGTACGAGTTGACCGAGAAGGGCAGGAGCCTTCTTCCCGTCATCGAGGAGATGCGCCGCTTCGGGCATGAATGGCTCGTGCCCGAGCACGGCCATAGTCACGACCTGCCGTCCGCCGAGCCCGTCGGCGCCTAGCCCGATCGCGGCCCTTTCAGGCGCGCAGGTTGGCGAAGGCAAGCAGCGTTTCCTGCGCAGTGGCGACCCCGAGTGGAACATAGCGCGCGAGGAACCGCTCGTTCGGCGAGTGCATGTTCGCGCCCGGAAGCCCGAAACCGCTCAGAACCGTCGGGATCCCTTTGTCGACCAGCGCCGGCACGACCGGGAGTGTCCCGCCTGACCTGAGGAGAAGCGGCCGCCGGCCAAGCACGCGTTCGAAGGCGTCTTGGGCCAGTTGAATTGCTTTGGAGTCAGGCGCGACGAGTCCGGCTGGGCTCGTCGACCAGATCTCCACATCTATGTCGGCGCCCTCGGGGGCCGCCTCGCGGAGGAGGCGCTCGAAGGTCGAGCGAAGCTCCTCCAGGTCCTGACCCGGCGCGATCCGCATCGAGACATTCGCCTCGGCCTCGACCGGGAGAACCGTCTTCTGAAAGACGGGCGAGCCGCCCTGAATTCCGTTTACGTCGACGGCCGGCCCCGCAAACGTGCGGTCGTAGAACTCCTCGGCCGCACTCGAGTCGACCGGGCGCGCACCCTCGTCTGCCAGAACCTTCGAGCCCGCGTCGAGTTCGGCCCAACTCGACCTCTCCTCGTCGGTCGCGGGCGTGACGCCTCGCCGAAGCACGTCCGGAACGGCAACGACCGCCTCGAGAGTCTGCATGAGTGCATGCACGGCGTTCAGCGCCGCCCCGCCGAAGACGCCCGAGTGGAGGTCGCGGTCCCCCGTTCGCAGGCGCACGTGTACGTAGAGCATGCCGCGCACTCCGAGCTCGAACGCAGGAACGTCGAGCGCAGGCATACCGGCATCGAAGATCATGCAAGCGTCGGCCCCCCGCTCGTCTCGCGCGAGGAACTTGACGATGGAGTCGCCGCCGATCTCCTCCTCACCATCGAAGGCGATCCGGACGTTCACCGGCAGCCGGCCCTCCTTCGCAAGCTGCTGCGCGGCCTTCAGAAGAAGATACGAGTTCCCCTTGTCATCGACCGCCCCACGAGCGTAGAGCCAGCCGTCGCGCACGACCGGCTCGAACGGGGGCGACTCCCAGAGCTCGAGCGGATCCTCCGGCTGAACGTCGAAGTGGCCGTAAAGGAGCACCGTGGGCGCGTCGCTGTCTTCGCTCGACGCAGGGATCTCACCGAGGGCCAGGGGCTGCTGCTCCGTGTCGACCAGCGACGCCTCGCCACCGGCCCCGCGCACGAACTCACAAAGCCACTCCCCGGCAGCTCGAACATCAGCAGCGTGAGCCGGGTCGGCGCTGATACTCGGAATTCGAATCCACTCAAAAAGCTCGTCGAGCCAAGCAGAATCGGGCGAGTCGGACACGGCGCTGCATCTTACGGAGCGTGAAACGAAAGCGTGCCTAGCCCGCGCCTCAGCGCCGGCTCGCAGCGGCTAGAAAGCAGTGGGCGCTACTCGGCGCCCACTGCCTTATGCAGCGACGTCCTTCAGCTTCTGCGACTCGGCCATCGCCTGGAGCTTCTTCAGGCTCTGGTTCTCGATCTGCCGCACGCGTTCACGCGTGACGTTGAACGTGCGCCCGACCTCGTCGAGCGTCCTCGGGTGCTCGCCGTCCAGGCCGTACCGAAGCTCGAGCACGCGGCGCTCGCGGTGGGAGAGGCCCTGCAGAACGCGCTTCAGCACTTCCTTCCTGAGCGTCTCTTCAGCTGCTCCGTCGGGCGCGATCGCGTTTTCGTCGGCGAGGAAGTGGCCGAACTCGGACTCTTCCTCGTCTCCCACAGGCTTCTCGAGCGAGATCGGCGTCTGGGCGCTCTTTCGGATCTGCTCGACTTCATCGGCCTCGAGATCGAGCTCCTCAGCAATCTCCACGGCGGTCGGGTCGCGCCCCAGCTCCGAGAGAAGTTTCCGCTCGGCGCGACCGATCTTGTTCAGCTTCTCGACCACGTGGACGGGCATCCGGATCGTGCGCGCCTTGTCGGCGAGAGCCCGCGCGACCGCCTGCCGGATCCACCAGGTCGCGTAGGTGGAGAATTTGAAGCCCTTGCGGTGGTCGAACTTCTCGGCCGCGCGGACGAGGCCGATCGTGCCCTCCTGGATCAGATCGAGGAAAGGCAGGCCCTGGTTGCGATAGTTCTTAGCGATCGAGACGACCAGGCGGAGGTTCGACTCCACCATCTTCTGCTTCGCCCGATCGTCGCCGCGCTCGATGCGTTTGGCGAGCTCGACCTCTTGCGGGGCCGTCAGGAGCGGCACGCGCCCGATGTCCTTCAGGAAAACCTGCAGCGCGTCCGTCGATACCTCTCTGGCTTCCTGAACCCTCTCCGGAGCCTGCTCGGCCGGGGCCTCTTCGAGCACCTCGATCTGCAGCTCGTCGAGGGTCGCGTAAAACTCCTCGATCTCGGCGACGTCGAGGTCGAGCTCGTCCAGCGCCAGCGCCACTTCGTCGTGGGTCAGGAAACCGGCTTCCTGACCGTGCTTGACGAGCGTCTTCGCTTCCTCGTGCTCGACGATCACCGTCGCTGCTCCCCCCTCATTCCCTCGACCTGCTCCCACAAAGACCCCCTCCTGACCGTAGGCGCGTCCCGAGGCTACGTCAACGGCCGATCTGTCGCGACTTCAGCTCGCGGGTGGCGGCACTTTCGCACGGTTTCCGGACGGTCGCATAGGCCGTACGGCCTATCTTGGTGGCTTGCAAGTCCTAATTTTCAGAGAGGCGGGAGAGTAGCTCAGCCGCCTGGCGAGCGTAGAACTGGCCATTTCCTTGCGCTGCCAGCTCGAGCTGTTTCGTTGCTTCGTCCACTCCTTGTAGCCAAAGTAACAAGAGCCCGAGGTGGAACCTTACCAGTGATGACCGGGGATGAAGGCGAGCCAGGGGCCCGAGGCGCGAAAAAGCGTCGGCCGGCTCATCCTTGTCGAACCGAACGACGGCTTCCGCCGTCCGTGCCTCGAGGCTCTCAGGGGCGAGCTCGAGGGCACGGTCGTAGGCCCGCCGCGCCGAGACCGGTTTCTCGATCCTTTGCAGGAAGGTACCCAGGACGAGCCAGTCGACGGCTCCGCCACGCTCGGCTCTCCGCCTAAGAGCTGCCTCCTGCGCAACCGTCCCAAGGTGCTGGACGGACGCCGGGGGCTGAGCCGCCAGGATGAAGAAGGGCCGGCCGGGGGCCATGTTCGGATGGAGGAGCGATTCCGCCTCGAGCGCGGCGGGCGTGTCGGGGTCACGCGCCTCGGCCTCGCGCCACTCCCGCTCGGCTCCCCGCCGGTCGCCGGCCGCGGCAAGCGCAAGCCCGAGGTGGAGCCGTGCCACCCCGCTCGCCGGGTGCGACTCGACAAGAGACCGCAAGCGGTCGAGGCTGCCCTTCGGCCAGGCAGCAAGGGCTGCCCCGACGGCCGCCTCGATGGACGCTGGATTCGCGCGGAGGACGGCCTGGAAGTCCCGGAGGGCAGCCTCACGCTCGCCACGCTCGTAGTCCCGCTCGGCGGACATGAGCTCCCGCGCATGGCGCTCGCCCGGGAGAACGCTCAGGTGGAGCGGCGGCGGAGGGGGTGTGGCTTTCGCTCCGTTGCCGTCGCTCTGGAGGATCGCGCCGGCCACCACCGCGGCCACGACGAGAATGGCCGCGACCGTCACAACGGCTAGGACTCGGGCCCGCGGAGACACCGTTCGAGCGTACCCCGCACCCTGACGCACGCTGCCCGCGTGTCGCTATACTCAGTGAAGCAATGGCTACCTACCGCGAGCTTCTGCAGCAGGTGAAGGGGGAGATCGAGGAGATCGACGCGCCTTCCGCCCGTACGCTTTTCGAGTCGGAGATACCGGTCGTCGTGGACGTTCGGGAGCGCGACGAATGGGAGGAAGGGCACATCCCCGGAGCAGTCCACGTCCCTCGTGGAAACCTGGAGTCGCGCATCGAAGCCGCGGCGCCGGATCGCGCGCGGCCGGTGGTCGTCTACTGCTCCGGCGGCAGCCGCTCCGCCTTCGCCGCCAAATCGCTCGAAGAGCTCGGCTACGAGACCGTACTGTCGCTCGCGGGCGGATTCACCGACTGGAAGCGAAACGGGTTTCCCTTCGACCTGCCGCGCCCGCTCGGCGCCGAGCAGCGCCGGCGCTACAGCCGCCATCTCCTGATCCCAGAGGTGGGCGAGGAGGGCCAGCAGAAGCTTTTGGACTCCCGAATGCTCCTGATCGGAGCCGGCGGGCTTGGGTCACCGGCGGCGCTTTATTTGGCCGCAGCCGGGGTCGGCACGCTGGGGATCGTGGACGACGACGTCGTCGACGAGACGAACCTGCAGCGCCAGATAGTCCATTCTCAGGAGCGACTGGGCGACTCGAAGGCAGAGTCGGCCAAGCGCACGATCGAGGCGTTGAACCCCGACGTGACGGTCAGGGTCTTCAAGGAGCGCCTAACCTCCGAGAACGTCGACCGGATCCTCGGCGAGGGCTGGGACGTGATCGTTGACGGGGCCGACAACTTCCCGACCCGCTACCTCCTGAACGACGCCTCGGTCTGGCACAAGATCCCGGTCGTCCACGGTTCGATCTATCGCTTTGAGGGCCAGACGACCGTGTTCAAGCCCTACGAGGGTCCGTGTTACCGCTGCCTCTTCCCGCAGCCGCCTCCGCCCGAGCTCGCCCCGAGCTGCGCCGAGGGCGGCGTCCTCGGCGTCCTCCCCGGGATCGTCGGCTCGCTCCAGGCGAGCGAGGCGCTCAAGCTTGCGCTCGGGATCGGAGAGTCGCTCGTGGGCCGGCTCCTGCTCTTCGACGCACTCGAGACGACGTTCACCGAGGTCTCCTTGCGCCGCGACCCCGCGTGTCCGGTGTGTGGGGAGAATCCGACGATTACCGACTACATCGATTACGTCGAGTTCTGCCAGGGCGGCAGGACGCAGGTGACGGCGTGACCCGCGTCCGAATCCCCCCCACGCTGCGCGCCGAAGTCGGAGGTGCCCGCGAGGTCGAGGCCACCGGCCAGACCCTGCGCGACGTGCTAGGGGACCTGGCCCGCCGCTTTCCGGGGCTCGGAAATCAGGTACTCGAGGGCGAAAGCGAGATCGCCCCGTTCGTGAACGTCTACGTCGACAACGAGGACGCCCGCACCCTTCAGGGTCTCGACACGCCGGTCGGCGAGGAATCCACGGTCATCCTCCTGCCGGCGATGGCAGGCGGCGAGCGAGTCCTCGTTCCTTCGATGCTCGACCTGATCGGGTCGACGCCGCTGATCGAGCTGCCGCGCCTCGCGCCGCACGAGGGAGTCACTCTCTACGCGAAGCTCGAGGGGCAGAATCCCACCGGCTCTACGAAGGACCGTGTCGCGAAAGCGATGATCGAGGCCGCCGAGGGCTCCGGTGAGCTCGAGCCTGGCCGGGAGCTCCTCGAACCGACGAGCGGAAACACCGGCATCTCGCTGGCAATGGTCGCCAAGCTCAAGGGTTACCCCCTCACCTGCGTCATGCCTGCGAACGCAACGGCGGAGCGCGTGCGGCTGCTCGAGCTCTACGGAGCGAGCGTCGTCTTCTCGTCGCCAGACGAGGGGTCGAACGGCGCCGTCCGGCTGGCGCTAAGGCTGGCCGAGCGGGAGCCGCGGTTCTTCATGCCGTTCCAGTAC
>DATHAG010000031.1:0-2755 GCA_035296825.1 Gaiellaceae bacterium
GCCATTGTCCGGCTGTGAAACGAGGAGGTCGTCGATGTTGACTCCGATCCTGCGGGCGTACTGCGGGTCCATCGCATGCTCTGCGTCGATGAAGGCGCAGATGCCGCCCCGCCGCTGAGCTTCGGCGATCACGTGGTAGACGAGTGTCGTCTTGCCCGAGGACTCGGGTCCGAAGATCTCGATCACGCGGCCACGGGGAAGCCCACCGATGCCGAGCGCGACATCGAGTGAGAGCGAGCCCGTCGAGACCGAAGGGATGCTGACGTGGGCATGGTCGTTCATCTTCATGACCGAGCCCTTGCCGTACTGCCGCTCGATCTGGCTCAGTGCGGCGTCGAGTGACTGCTCGCGATCCAACGTGTTCAACCTCCTAGGACAACCGATTCGACCATGACGTACTGCGCTCCGCCAGGCCGCAGCACTGAATGATAGAGAGCCGCTTCGGACGGACTGACCTCGCCGAGGTCGGGTGGAACGGGACCCAGCCGGGGCCGAGCCCGGAAGCGAAGCACAGTGAGATGAGCCAACCAGGGGCGTTTCTCCAGCCGGTACAGGCCGAGAGCCTCGAGGCGGGCCTGGAGCCCGGCGGCGAGACCCGCAGCCTGGCCGCCCTCGTCTTCCAGGACGAGCATCCCGACACTCCGGGTCTCGCGGTACTCCCGCACGCGGAACACGATTCGCTCCTCGAAGCTGCCGGCGGCCTCGGCGAGCGAGCCGACGACCTCGTCGACACGGTCGGCAGGCGTACTCCCCAGGAACGCGAGGGTGACGTGCAGGTTCTCCGGGCCGACGAGACGGGCCCCGGCTGCTCCGGAGAACTCCTCCTCCTGCCAGTGAACGAGCTTCCTGACGACGTCCGTCGGAAGGGGAAGCGCGCAGAAGAGGCGGACTCGCTCATCGTCCACGACGCTAGTCGGCCAGAGCGCGCGTTTGTGTGTCCGGCTGTGCCAGAACCTGCCGCAGAAGGTGCAGGACACTCGCAGCCGACCTTGTCTGAATTGCTTTCCGGTTCCCCGGAAGCTCGAGCCGTAGCGCAGCTTGCCGATCTGGTCCCTCGACGTGCAGGAAGACGAGTCCGACCGGCTTCTCCGGGGTCCCCCCATCCGGGCCAGCAACGCCGGTGACGGCGAGCGCCACATCAGCATGTAGGGCCGACCGCGCGCCCGCTGCCATCGCGGCCGCGGTCTCGGCCGAGACCGCCCCGTACCCCGACAGGAGCTCCGCGGACACGCCCAGGAGCCGCCGCTTCACCTCGTTCGAATATGACACCACCCCGCCGACGAACACCGCGCTGGCGTCGGGTACGGTGGTCAGCCTGGCACTAACGAGTCCCCCGGTGCACGACTCCGCCGTTGCGAGCGTGAGACCCGCCCGGCGGCACTGGTCGAGCACAATCGCCTCAACCGGCCGCTCGTCCTCCGCGAAGAGCGCATCGGCAAAGCGAGCCCGAAGCTCGGCTTCCAGCACGGCCGCCTGCGCCGAGCCCGACTCGTCGACGAAGAGGTCCACGTGGATTTCGAGGTCGCGGGCACATACCGTCGCCTCGACCCCGGCGTGCTCGCCGCCCATCTCGTCGAGCGCCTGCGCCACAGCAGATTCGCTCGGCCCGAAGAAGCGCAGGATGCGGTGCTCGGCGGGCCGGACTCGGTCCAGAATGGCCTGCACGGGAGAGCTCGCGACCGCAGCCGGCCAGAGTCGCTGGAGCTCCCCGGGTGGCCCGGGAAGCGCGACCGCGACCCCCCGTTCGTGCTCGAGCAGCACGGCCGGGGCGGTTCCCGCCAGCCCGAGCGAGACGGCTCCCTCCGGCAGGGTCGCCTGTTTGGCGATGCCGGCGGCGAAGTCTGCGAACGGCCTTCGAAGACGCGTCGCGACACTCCTCGACACCGTCTCGATCTCCTGCTCGAGCTCTGGGTCGAGCACGAGCCCACGACCGGTGCCCCTGGCGAGCATCTCGATCGTCCGGTCATCGTGGGTGGGCCCGAGGCCCCCGGAGAGGACGCAGAGCTCGGCCTCGAGTCCTTCGCGGATGGCCGCCTCGAGCTCCTCGGGCCGGTCTCCTACGATCAGGACTCGCGCCGGCTCGAGCCCGCGCCTGGTCAGCTCCTCCGAGAGAAACGGCCCGTTCGCATCCCTCCTCCCGCCCCGAACGAGCTCACTCCCCGTGACGACGACGATCGCCCGTGGTCGTTCCGCCAAGCTGGCTCTAGGTGGTCGCGAGCGGGCGAACGCCCTTCGCCGTCACGAGGAAGAAGGTCCCCTGCTCAGGGAAGTTGCGCACGGTCTTCCCGTTCAGCTTCACGGTCAGTGCGCCGGGAGCACCTAGCTGGAGCCACAGCTTCTTGCGAACGAAGCGCTGACCCTGCCCCTGCTCGAGCGTGCCCGAATAGAGCACCTCGCCCTGAGGGCCGCCGGCCTTCACCACCATCCAGCAATCTCCCGAGCTCGCCCTGACGAGAAGGCGTGCGAGCTTGGCTTTCGGCTTTACCTCACCGGCCGGCTGCGATGCGGTCGTGGTCCCGGTCGTCGACTCCGCGGTGGAACCACGGACGGGCCCGACAGTCGGGTCCGAAGACGTTCCGTCCCCGAAGCCGAAGGCGACAACCACGAGGACGGTAATGGCCACGATCGCAGCGAGCGCGACGACGACGAAGTTCGACTCGGACACGCGGTGTCGAGGCCGCGTCGGCGGCGTCGACGGGGTCAGCGCCTCCTCGACGCTCGCAAAGCGGGAGTTGTACTCGTCGACGTAGAGCTG
>DATHAG010000032.1:0-3413 GCA_035296825.1 Gaiellaceae bacterium
GACGGGGTGCTGACCCGGACGGCCACAGTCCATGCCGCTGCCTGGAAGGAGATGTTCGACGGGTACTTGCGCGAGCGGGCGGCGCGAACAGGAGAGGAATTCGTCCCCTTCGATCCGGTCGCTGACTACACTCTTTACGTGGACGGCAAGCCGCGCTACGACGGGGTGCGGTCGTTCCTCACCGCACGGGGTATCGAGCTGCCTGAGGGCGAGTCTGGCGACCCGCCGGCCGCCGAGACTGTTCGCGGGTTGGGCAACCGCAAGAACGAACTCGTCTTGCGGATGATCCGCGAAGGGGGAGTGGAGGTCTACGAGGGCTCGGTGCGCTACCTCGAGGCGGCGCGCGACGCCGGCCTGCACCGCGCCGTGGTGTCTTCGAGTGCCAATACTCGCGACGTGCTGGTCACCGCCGGCATCGAAGAGTTCTTCGAGGCCCGCATCGACGGGGTGGTGGCCGAGCGCGAGGGGCTGAAGGGGAAGCCAGCCCCCGACACTTTCGTGGCTGGCGCGCAGGCGCTCAACGTGACGCCTGGAGAATCCGCGGTCTTCGAGGATGCGCTCGCCGGCGTGGAAGCCGGGTGGGCGGGTGGTTTCGCCTGCGTCGTCGGCGTAGACCGCGTCGGGCAGGCCGAAGCGTTGCGCGAGCACGGCGCGAGCATCGTGGTGTCTGATCTCTCCGAGCTGCTGGAGGACCGGTGAGTCAGCACCGGCCTTTCCCACCCGAGCCGTGGGTGGTTCGCGAGACCGAGCTGGATCTCTCGGTGCTCGCCCAGAGCGAAGCGATCTTCGCTCTATCCAACGGGCACATCGGGCTGCGGGCGAACCTCGAGGAGGGCGAGCCTCACGGCTTGCCGGGCACGTACCTCAACAGCTTCTACGAGACGTGGCCGATGCCCCAGGCCGAGGCAGGCTATGGCTACCCTGAGCTCGGGCAGACACTGGTCAACGTCACCAACGGCAAGATTATCCGCCTGCTCGTAGACGACGAGCCGTTCGACGTCCGTTACGGTCGGCTGCGCGCACACGAGCGCATCCTCGACCTGCGTGCCGGGGTGCTGCGACGTCGGGCCGAGTGGATCTCCCCGGCCGGGCAGGCGGTGCGGGTGTCCTCTGTACGCCTCGTCTCGTTTGCGCAGCGCGCGGTCGCGGCCATCATGTACGAGGTCGAGCCGCTCGGCGCCCCGGCAAGGCTGGTGGTGCAGTCCGAGCTGGTAACCAACGAGCCGCTGCCGGCAGCCGTCAAGGACGATCCCCGCTCCAGCTCCGGTGTGGGCTCAGCGCTGCGTTCCGAGTACTTCTCCGACCACGACACCCGGGTCGTGCTCGTGCACTCCACGAAGGAGAGCGCTCTGCGGATGGCCGCGGGTATGGACCATGTTGTCGAAGGGCCGCCAGGCACACAGACGAGCGCTGAGAGTGCCGAGGACCTCGGAAGGGTTACGGTTGCCACGGAGCTCGAGCCGGGGCAGCGCCTTCGGTTGGTGAAGTTCCTGGGGTACGGCTGGTCGAGCCAGCACTCCATGCCGTCGGTGCGCGACCAGGTCGAGGCGGCCCTCGCCGCAGCGCGCCGAAGCGGCTGGGAGGGGATCCTCGCCGCCCAGCGCGACTACCTCGATGACTTCTGGGATCGAGCCGACGTGGAGCTCGAGGGGGATGCTGAGCTTCAGCAGGCGATCCGCTTCGCGCTCTTCCACACCCTGCAAGCGGGCGCCCGCGCGGAGGGACGGGCGATAGCCGCCAAGGGACTGACCGGCCCGAGTTACGACGGGCACACGTTCTGGGACACCGAGACGTTCGTCCTGCAGCCCCTTACCTACACCGCCCCGCATGCCGCCGGCGACGCGCTCAGGTGGCGGCACGCCACGCTCGACCTGGCCCGCGAGCGCGCGAAGATCCTGGGGTTAGACGGGGCTTCCTTCCCCTGGCGCACCATCCGTGGTCAGGCGATCTCAGGATACTGGCCGGCCAGCACGGCCGCGTTCCACATCAACGCCGACATCGCCAATGCCATCGTCCGTTACTGCGCGGCTACCGGCGATGATGCCTTCGAGCGCGAAGCCGGCCTCTCGCTACTCGTCGAGACCGCCCGGCTCTGGCGCTCGCTCGGCCACTTCGATGCCCAAGGCCACTTCCGCATCGACGGCGTTACCGGCCCTGACGAGTACAGTGCCATCGCCGATAATAACGTCTACACTAACCTCATGGCGCAGAAGAACCTCCTCGCAGCGGCCGACACCGTCGAGCGCCACCAGGACCCCGCTCGGGAGCTCGGTGTTGGCCCGGATGAGGTGACCGCATGGCGGGACGCGGCCCGGGCCATGTTCGTCCCCTACGACGAGGCGCTCGGCGTGCATCCCCAGGCCGAGCAGTTCACCGAGCACGCGGTCTGGGACTTTGCGCGAACAGACCCCGATCAGTACCCGCTGATGCTGCACTTTCACTACTTCGACCTCTACCGCAAGCAGGTCGTCAAGCAAGCCGATCTGGTGCTGGCGCTTTACCTCAGGGGGGACGCGTTCTCACCGGAGGCCAAGGCGCGTAACTTCGAGTACTACGAGCCCCTGACGGTCCGCGACTCCTCGTTGTCGTCGTTCGTTCAGGCGGTGGTGGCGGCCGAGGTCGGGCACCTCGAGCTGGCCTACGACTACTTCGGCGAAGCCGCCCTCCTGGACTTGGGCGACCTCCATCACAACACCCGTGACGGCGTTCACCTGGCCTCGCTGGCTGGCGCCTGGCTCGCCGCGGTAGCCGGGTTTGGCGGCATGCGCGATCACGGCGGCTCGCTCAGCTTCGCTCCCCGGCTCCCAGAGCGGCTCTCCCGCCTGGCCTTCCGCCTCTGCTTCCGCGGACGTCGTATACGGGTAGAGGTAGACCACCGGCAGACTCGCTACACTCTGCTCCAAGGCACCCCACTCGACGTCGCGCACCATGGCGCTACCGTCACCCTCGCGCCCGACGAACCGGTGACGCGCCCGATCCCGAAACCGCCGGACCGCGAGGCCCCCGCCCAGCCGCCGGGCCGGGCGCCGGTGCAGCGCCAGCCGACGTAGGGACCGCGAGTATCGAACTGGTGTAGAAAAGGCCGGGTGTAAGCGCCGAGCCCTTCCGTGCACTTGCGTTTTCCCTGCAAAATGAAGTTATTGCAAGTGGGCGATGTTGGCCAGCGAAAGGGCTACATGAAGGTTCTCATACCTCCACTAATCTAGTGGGTGGTAGCTTTATCGCTGGCCTATGAGTACAAATGGTGCCCAATAATATGGGTGTGGGTATTTATCTTTGAGCGCGAGCTGGGCGTTGCGCAAGGCTGTCGCCCGTCCGACGCCTTCGCTCAGGTGTTCGTACCAATGTTCCATTAGCTTCGCCGTCGTCTCGTCCTGCACGAGCCACAAGCTGGCCACGAGCGTCGTCGCGCC
>DATHAG010000033.1:0-2475 GCA_035296825.1 Gaiellaceae bacterium
ACGATCTGTAACAAGGCCGGGCACGTGGCGCTGGAGTATGTGTACGGCACCTCCCTCGTCGGCTTCGATCCACTGACTGCACGCGACTCCGCGTGCATTCTCGTCTGGGGCGCGAATCCGTCGGCTTCGGCGCCGCACGCACACGACCACTGGCTGCCGGAATCGCCGGCCCGGGTAACCGTGGTCGACCCTGTGCGAACCCCGACGGCCGAAGCGGCCGATCTCCATCTCCAGCCGTTCCCCGGCAGCGACGCCGCCCTGGCCTTTGCCTTCCTGCACGTGATCGCCCGCGACGGGCTCGTCGATGCTGACTTCGTCAGGACGCACACGGTCGGCTGGGATGAGCTGGAACCGCAGCTCGCCGGCTGCACGCCGGAATGGGGCGAGGCTGCGACGGGCGTCCCGGCCCACCTGATCGAGGAGGGCGCGCAGCTCTATGGCAGGGGCCCGTCGCTGCTCTGGCTCGGACAGGGCTTCCAACGCCAACGAACCGGCGGCAACATCATTCGCGCGTGCGCGCTCCTGCCTGCCGTCACGGGCAACCTCGGCAAGCTGGGCGCGGGCTTTCTCTACCTGAACGGGGCCGAGTCCCGCCGGATCGACGAGACCTACCTCGCCGCACCGCAGCTCGCTTCCAACGCTCCGGATCCGATCAGCCACATGGATCTCGCGGGTTGCCTCGAGGACCCAGACCGATCGCAGGCGCTCTTCTGCTGGAACATCAACATTGCCGCGTCGAATCCGCAGCAGGGACGGCTCCACGAGGCGCTTCGCCGAGACGACCTCCTCACGGTTGCGATCGATCTCTTCCCAACCGATACCACGGACTTCGCGGACTACGTCCTCCCGGCGGCCAGCTTCCTCGAGTTCGACGACCTCGTCACCTCCTATTTCAACCTCACGCTCTCAGCACAGGTCAAGGCGGCCGAGCCGATGGGCGAATCGCTGTCCAACATGGAGATCTTCCGCCGCCTCGCGCGGGCGATGGGATATCGCGAGCTTGAGCTCTACGAGACCGACGCGGAGCTGCTCGAGACGCTGTTGGAGCGTTCGGGCGTCGGTGAGGACTTCTCCTCCCTCGCCGCCAAGGGCACCGTTCCAATCGCTGCGGAGCCGGTCGTCCAGTTCGCGGATTGCCGCTTCCCGACCCCGAGCGGACGTGTCGAGCTCGCTTCCGATCGCGCCGCGGCGGACGGCCTTCCCCGACTGCCGCTCCCACTCGCCGACACCCGGCCGGCAGATGGTCGCCTCCGCCTGCTCTCGCCGGCCTCCCCCTGGCTCCTGAACGACAGCTTCGCGAACGATGCCAAGATCGCGAAGCGGATCGGCGTGGCGACGGTCGCCCTACATCCCGACGATGCGGCCGCCCGAGGTCTCGCCGAGGGCGAAGAGGCCGTCCTGGTGAACGAGACCGGACAGCTTCGGCTCCTCGTCACCCTGTCGGACGCCGTTCCGCGGGGTGTGGCCTACTCGCCGAAGGGTCGTTGGCCGAAAAGGGAGCCGGCTCGGGCGAACGTGAACGCCCTCAACCCGGGCGAGCGGGCGGACATGGGCGAGAGCACCTCCGTCCACGGTGTCGAGGTGACGGTGACACCGAGTTGAGCAGAGATACGCTCGTTCTCCAGCACATCGCGTGCGAGCCGCCCGGCGTCTACGAGGACGTTCTCGTCGAGCGCGGCGTCACGATCCACCGGGTCGAGGTCGACGAAGGAGAGCCGCTCCCCGACTGGCGGGATTTCGACGCGATCGTCGCGATGGGCGGCCCGATGAGCGTCAACGACGAGGAACGGCTCCCCTGGCTCGGGGCCGAGAAGGCCCTGATTGCCGAGGCCGTCAAGGCCGGCCTGCCCTTCTTCGGCGCCTGCCTTGGCGTTCAGCTCCTCGCCTCGAGCCTCGGCGGCGAGGTCGTTGCGGGCCCCGCGGCTGAGGTCGGCCTCCTACCGGTGTTCCTCACCGAGGCTGCTGGGGTCGACCCCGTCTTCGCGGGCATACCGCGCGAGCTCCTTACCCTGCAGTGGCACGGCGACACGTTTTCGCTGCCCGAGGGCGCGGTGCTGCTGGCAAGCTCGCCCGCCTACCCAAACCAGGCGTTTCGTTGGGGTCCGCATGCTTACGGCATCCAGTTCCACCTGGAGCTCACCCGGGAGATGGCCGCCGAGTGGGCGGACGTGCCCGAATACGCGGACGCGCTCGAGCGTGTGCTCGGGCCAGGCTCGGCGACCGCGCTCGTCGACGAACTCGGAGCGCATGCGGACGAGCTACGTGCGCACGGGCGCCAGATCTTCGAGCGCTGGCTCGAGCTCGACTCCCCGACCGAGTCCGCGGCCAACTTCGCAGCGGCGTCCGACTGATCCCGATCTACGACTTCACGGATGCAACGTAGCCGCGCACGTCCGCTGCCGGCTCCGAGTACGCCTCGCCGAGGGTGGTCTCCATTCGGCTCATGAAGTCCTCCGCCCAGTCCGGGAGGTCGTA
>DATHAG010000034.1:0-2774 GCA_035296825.1 Gaiellaceae bacterium
ACGGCATCGATCGCCAGCTCGACCCAGGGCCGGGCGTTAGGGGCGACGCATACGCGGCCGAGGGCTTTCCGCTCGTCCCCCTTTCGCTCGCCGAGGCGATCGATGCACTCGAGGAGGACGCCTACCTCACTGAGAGTCTGGGCCCGCAGTTCGTTCGGGCTTTCGCCGCGCTCAAGCGCGACGAGCACAAGCGCTTCACGAGCTCGGTGACCGAGTGGGAGATCCGCGAGTATCTGAACACGCTGTAGATGGTTCAGCGCGGCCACGACAACTACCGACCAACCAACTAGCGGGTGGGCATGGCAATCAAGGCGTTCGATCCGGCCACCATCGACCTGTCGAGCCCGGACACCTTCGCGGAGCGGATCCCTTTCGAGTACTTCGACTACCTGCGCCGGCACGAGCCCGTCTACTGGCATCCCGAGCAGCCGCCGAACCACGGCTTCTGGGTGGTCACGAAGCACGAGGACCTCGTTCAGATCCACCGCGATTTCCGGACGTTCTCCTCGGAGCTCGGCCACGTTGCGATCGAGGAGCTTCAGCCCGATGAGCTCGCGGCGCGGCAATCGATGCTCGAGACAGACCCGCCGAAGCACACGCGTCTGCGCCGGATCGTGAGCCAGTTCTTCACGCCGCGGGCAGTGGCGGAATACGAAGCCTTCGCCAGGGAGCTCGCGCGGGAGCTTCTCGACGAGGCGGTCCCGAACCGGGAGTTCGACTTCGTCGAGGAGATCGCGGCTCCGTTCCCAATCAACGTTCTCGTCCGCATCGTGGGCGCGCCGCCCGCCGACGCTCCGCGGCTGGTCGCGCTCGGCGATCGGATGATCGCCAACACGGATCCCGACTACGCCGACCTCCTCGTCGATCGCGACGACACGAGCGAGTATCGCCTGTTGACGTTCCGAAGCCCGGCGGCCGTTGAGCTTGCCGAGTACGGCCGAGATCTCGCTGCGAAGCGGCGGGCGAAGCCGCAGGACGACCTCGTCTCGAAGCTCGTGCATGCAGAGGTGGACGGTGAGCGGCTTACGGAGCGCGAGTTCGCGAACTTCTTCGCACTCCTGGTGATCGCGGGCAATGAGACCACACGCCAGGGCCTCTCCCGCGGGATGCTCGCGCTCGCCGACGAGCCGGAGGCGATGGCAGAGTTGGCGGCCGACCCCTCGCTGATACCCGTCGCCCTCGAAGAGATCCTCCGGTTTGCCTCCCCTGTTCTCTACTTCCGCCGGACGGCCACGGTCGACACCGAGCTTCGGGGCGTGAAGATCCGCGCCGGGGACAAGGTGACGTTGTGGTACGTGTCGGCCAACTTCGACGAGGACGTCTTTCCAGATCCGTACGTGTTCGACATCCGGCGGCAGCCCAACGAGCACGTCGCGTTCGGGAAGGCTGGGCCGCACCACTGTCTGGGTGCGTATCTCGCACGGCTCGAGATGAGGGTGCTGCTCGAAGAGCTTCTCCCACGAGTCCGTACGATCGAGCTCAACGGCCCCGCACCCCGAGTTCGCTCGAACTTCATCAACGGCATCAAGAAGATGCCGGTTCGCATGGAGCCCGTCGGCTAGGTGTCCGAGCCGCCGCCGAGTTTCGAGCGCGACATCGGGCCGCTCTTCCGGGCGGAGGACGTCGACTCGATGCTCTTCGCCTTCGACCTTCGCTCCTACGACGACGTTCGCGAGAACGCCGACGAGATTCTCGAGCGGTTGGAGGACGGGTCGATGCCGTGCGACGAGATCTGGCCGCAGACGCAGATCGAGAGGTTCCGGGCCTGGATCGCCGGCGGCATGCAGCCCTAACGGGTGTCGCCGCAGCCCTGGCGCTCGGCGGCTCGGGCTGCATGTTCAGCGGCGGCTCAGCGCGGGACTCGCAACCGCAAGCGGCGGCATCCACGCAGCCCGCCCCGGCCGTTGCCCTGCCGCGCCTTCCCGGGGCTCCCCGGATCCAGGTACGCGACGGTTTCCGTGCGGAGGTTTATGCGCGCGGCGTTCAGGCTCCCACGGCGATGGCTTTCGGCCCGGACGGGCGCCTTTACGTGACGCAGGCGAACGGGAAGATCGTCTCGGTGAGCCGCGGCGCCCGGCGCGCCCGGCTACTGGCGAGCGGTTTCCCGACGCCGCTTGGGCTAACCTGGCGCGCCCGCACGCTCTACGTCTCGGCGCAGGGACGCATCGAACGGCTGCGAGTCACCGGCGGGAGGGTGACGGCCAGACGGACGATCCTGGCGGATCTCCCGTTCGGACGGCACCAGCAGGACACGATCGTCTTCGGGCCCGACGGACGGCTCTATCTCGGCAGCGGCTCGACCTGCGACGCGTGTGTTGAACAGGACGCGCGAAGCGCCGCGGTGCTCTCCTTCCGGCCCGACGGCTCCGATCTTCGCATCGTCTCGACCGGGCTCCGAAATCCGTTTGGACTCGCGTTCCAGCCGGGAACCGGACGCCTCTACGTCTCGGTGAACAACCGCGACGACCTCCCGGATCCGAGTGCGCCCGAGCCTGCCGAAACGGTGGTCGTAGCCGCTCCGGGGCGAGATTTCGGGTGGCCCGATTGCTGGCCGAGCTTTCGCCGTAAGCAGCTCGTCGGTCCGTGCTCCGGAGTCACGCGCCCGGTTGCCTACCTGGAGCCTCACTCCTCTGCAGACGGGCTGGTTTTCTATGCCGGGCAGAGCTTCCCGGCCCGTTTCCGGAGGAGCCTGTTCGTCGCCCTCTGGGGGCAGTACGCCGCCGAGGAGCACGGACGGCGAGTAGTTCGTCTCGTTCTCGGGAGGAACGGGAGCG
>DATHAG010000035.1:0-14193 GCA_035296825.1 Gaiellaceae bacterium
CTGAGGAGGGGTCAGCGCTGCTTACGAGCTACGAACGAAGGAGGACATGATGGCCACGAGCGACGACCCTGGCTACCGGGCAGAGCAAGTGGGCGAGCGCGTCACCGGCGCGCACGACGAGACGAAGTGGGCGCCACTGACGACGGAGTTTTGGGGATGGTCATCCTGATCGTGGCGCTTCTCATTGCGGCGGCGGTCTCGGATTCGCTCGACGGCAGGCGCGCCTGGCTTTTCGTGACCGTGATCGGCGCCGCCTACATCGTCAGCCGAGGCATCGCCAAGGCTGGGACGGAGCGGGCGGGCTTCGCGCGGCGGAGCCGGCCCAGGCGATAAGGCGACAGATGGGCCTCTTTTCCACTTTGAGCTCGGCGAGAAGACGCTTGAGACACTCAGCCAGCTGGCGAAGGAGACGGTCGTCCGCTTCGAGCTCGGGCCAGAGACGCGGGCAATGATTGAGCGCCTTGCGACTCCGAGTGACGAGGACGGAAGCGCCGTCGGCGAGCTCGTCAAGAAAGGAGCGAGGACCCTCCGGTCGTCGTAGCGCCTCGAGCAACGGCAGCGCTTCAGATACGGCGCTGCGCCGATGCCGAAGTACAAGGGAAGGGACTCAGTCTTGCCGTCGCTCATCGGAGGAGGCGCTCGGGAAGGAACACGAACGAAGGGCTCATCTCCGAGCCCTTCGTCTTTGACCTTCGCTAAGTGGTTGTCGTCTTCGTCTGCTCTACCGGAGAGGCGTTTCGCTAGGTCTTCGTCGCGCTTCTTCGGTAGAGCTTCTTTCTCTTTGACGACTCCTTCTTAGCGCATACGCATCATCGTCTAAGCGCTCGGATCGTTGCGTCGGGGCGTGCGCTGATCGTTGCTCAGTAGTTTCCACCTCGGCTGAAGTCGTTACTTGCTTCGAACAGATTAATCGGCGACAACGCGGTAGCGAGCCGCCATTCCTGCCGTGATGTGGTCATTGACATGGCAGTGGTAGAGCCTGGAGGACGTGCGTAGTGAGACGCGAGCCCCTGGGCGCCGTCGCCCTGATCGAGATCGTCGCGCTGATGCTCGAGCGCATCATCGAGCCATCCTGCCGCTACACGGCACCACTTTCCCTGGGTGTGGTTCGGAGAGGGCGGGCAGCCGATCTGCGGCGTCTGTCACCCGCCCGCGAGGGGGCACTCTTGACGAACCGCTCCTCGAGCTCCTCGACGCCAAGCGCCTGCAGCGGGAGCTCGGCATCACCCGCGCCGCCGCTGAGACGCTCATGCGCCGATTGCCGGTCGTGCAGATCGAGGGCCTGTGGAAGACCTACGTTCGCCGCTCGGACGTCGCCGACTACCTCGAGGCGCACACCTTCTCGAACGAGCAGGTGCCGGCATGAGAGGGCCGGGCGTAGGAGGAGAAGTTGTCGACGACCCCTCGCAGACGCCCGGCCCGGCGCGTATCATTGCAGCCGTCGACGACCCCTCATCAGGAGGAGCAGAAGATGGCTAGTTCATTCATTGTCGCCCGCAAGACGACGTCGGGTGCACGCCGTTTCGCCGTGCGCTATCGCCTCGGCGGGCGTGCGTGGCCGATCCAACATGGCGGCTCGTTCGGGACGCTGAAAGAAGCCCGTGCCCGTCGCGACCTGATCGCAGGCGAGCTTGCCGCAGGACGAAATCCGCGCGAGATCCTCAGCGTGGAGGCGCCACCGACGCGGACACTCTCCGACTGGTGGCCGACGTGGCTCGACAGCCGCATCGACGTCGACGAGCGCACGCGGGCGAACTACGGCTACCACTGGAAACGGATCGAGCCCGCGTTCGGCCACCTCGCGCCCGAGGCCATCGACCATGGTGCGATACAGGCATGGGTGAACGACCAGACCGAACATCTGACGCCCGCCGTCGTGCGCGAATACCTGGGGACGCTGCGCCAGCTGCTCGACTTCGTCGGACTTGAGCGCAACCCGGCCCGCCATCATTCCGTACGCCTTCCGCGCGCCGAGCGGGAGGCTCCGACGCCGCCGAGCGACACGCACGTAATCGCCATCCTCGAGCACATGCCGAACGAGCGACGGCTGGTCTTCGCGTTCATGGAGCAGACCGGCGCCCGCCTGGGCGAGCCCATCCAGTGGACATGGGGGGACGTCGACATCGACTCGTCGCGCATCCTCTCGCGGCCCGAGATCGTGAAGGGTCGACGCGGAGGACGGAAGGCGCGCTGGGTGCAGATGCCGACCTGGCTGATGGAGATCCTCCTCGATCAGGTTCCGCCGGACGATCGCTCACCCGAGCGCCCGCTCTTCCCGTGGCTTCATCGCGTCAAGCATCCGCGCCAAGCAGCGCAAAAGACGATGGCGAACGCCTGCCGGGTGGCTGGTATCCCGCACTTCCACCCGCACGATCTTCGCCATAGGCGGATCTCGCTCTGGCACGGGCAGGGCATACCGGCACGGGAGATCGGAGACCGCGTCGGGCAGCGGCAGATCTCGACCACCCTCGACGTCTACACGCACGTCCTTATTTCGCCGGATGAGGTGTCCGAGGAGGCCTACCGTGCTGCCCTGGTGGTGTCTCCGTGGTGTCTCGACTAGCGGCTCGAGGGCGAAATCCCTGCACATCGGCAGGCGGCTACCATGGCCCCACCATGGCGACACGAGCCGTGCCCGCGCCACTCGCGCAGCTGCCGAACGCGCTCACCATCCTCCGCCTGGTGCTCATCCCTGTGTTCGTCGTCCTCGCTGTGGACGCAGGCGGGAATGCGAGCTGGCCGGCCGGGATCGTCTTCGGGGTGGCCGGGATCACGGACCAGGTCGACGGCTGGCTCGCGCGCCGCTGGGAGGTCGAGTCCGAGTTCGGGAAGTTCGCCGACCCACTCGCCGACCGGCTGATGATCGACATCGCGGTCATCCTGCTCTTCGCCTACGACCGGCTCCCCTGGCCGGCCCTCGTCCTCATCGTCATCCGCGACGGGCTGCTCGTCCTCGGCACGCCGCTCGCGCTTCGGCGGGGCTACGACTTCTCGGTCAGCTTTCTCGGCAAGGCGGCGACCTGGGTCCTCTACGCGTCGATCGCGTTCATCCTCGTCACCGACGCCGGCACGGATTGGCCTCTCTGGCTTTTCTGGACCGGTGTTGCGCTGGCATCGCTGGCGGGAATCCTTTACGGCGTGGCGGTCTGGAAGGCGGTGGGCGAGTGAAGGCAGTCGTGATGGCGGGCGGCGAAGGCACGCGCCTGCGCCCGCTCACCTCGAATCAGCCGAAGCCGATGGTCCCCATCGTGGGCAAGCCGTGCATGGAACACATCGTCGAGCTCCTGAAGGAGCACGGCTTCGACGACATCGTCGTCACGCTCGCGTTCATGCCGCAGGCGATCCGCGGCTACTTCGGCGCGGGGGAGAGCCAGGGTGTCTCGATCCGCTATTCCGTCGAGGAGTCTCCTATGGGCACGGCCGGATCGGTGAAGCTCGCCGAAGGGGTGCTCGACGAGCCTTTCCTCGTCATCTCCGGGGACGCGCTCTGCGACATCGACCTCGGCGCCCTCGTCCGCTTCCATCGGGAGAAGGAGGCGCTGGTCACGATCGGCCTGAAGAGCGTCGACAACCCGCTCGAGTTCGGGATCGTCGTCACCGACGACGACGGGCGCATCGAGCGCTTCCTCGAGAAGCCGTCCTGGGGCCAGGTCTTCACGGACACGATCAACACCGGCATCTACGTCCTCGATCCCGAAGTGCTGCGCCACGTGCCCGAGGGCCAGCCCTTCGACTTCTCGAAGGAGCTCTTCCCGCTCCTCCTCGAGATGGGGCGCCCCCTCTACGGCTACATCGCCGATGGCTACTGGCAGGACATCGGCAACCTCGACCAGTTCAAGCAGGCGAACTTCGACGCGCTCGACGAGAAGGTCGCCCTGAACGTCGCCGGGATCAAGCTGCGTGGCAACGTGTGGGTGGGGGAGGGCGTCGAGCTCGCCGACCTCGAGTCGGTCGAGGGGCCGGCGTTCATCGGGAATTACTGCCGTATCGCGCCGCAGGCGTCGGTCGGACCGTACTCCATCCTCTCGCCGAGCGTGACCCTCCGCGAGCACGCGCGCACCACCCGATCTGTCGTCGACTCCTCGACCTACCTCGGCCGCAGCGCGCTCGTGGAGGGCGCGATCGTCGGGAAGTCCTGCGACGTGAGGCCGCACGCCCGGCTCCACGAGGGCGTCGCAGTCGGGGACAGCTGCACGATCGGCGAGCAGAGCGTCGTCATGCCGGGGGTCCGCATCTATCCGTTCAAGGAGGTCGAGGCCGGCGCGCTCGTCGACCGGAACCTGATCTGGGAGTCCAGGCTCGCCTCGCGGCTCTTCGGCCGCGATTCAGTCTCGGGCCTCGTCAACGTCGACCTGACCCCGGAGACGGCACTCCGGGTCGGGATCGCGCTCGGGACGGCCCTGAAGCGTGGCGTGCGGGTCGTGACGAGCCGCGACGGCGCTCCAGCGAGCCGGCTGCTGAAGCGCGCCGTCGTCTCCGGGATCACGTCGACCGGAGTCGAGGTAGCCGACCTCCACGTCATGCCCGCCGCGGTCAACCGCCACTTCCTGAAGAGCGAGGGTCTCGGCGCCGGCGTGCACGTGCGTCCGAGTACCGCCGATCCCGAAATCATGCAGATCCAGTTCTTCGAGCCGCCGGGGATCCAGGCAACGCCGGAGTTCCTCAAGGAGATCGAGAAGCACTTCCAGCGGCAGGAGTTCCGCCGGGCCGCGCACGACGAGGTGGGACAGATCTACACGCCCACGCGCGCGGCGGAGACCTACGCGGACGATCTTCTGCGGACGCTCGACGTCGACGGGATCAAGTCACGTGGGTTCAGGATCGTCGTCGACTTCGCGCACTCGGCGGCCTCGATCATCCTTCCGGTCGTGCTCGGGCCGCTCGGCGTCGAGGCGATCGCCGCGCATCCCTACGGCGGCGAGCTCACCGCCGACTCGAACGACGGCGTCCGCGAGGCGCTCGGGCATGCGAAGCGGCTCGTCTCGGCGGTCCGAGCGGACTTCGGCGTCGTGTTCGACCGCTCGGGCGAGCGGATCTATCTCGTCGACGAGCAGGCGCACGAGGTCCCGGTCGAGCAGGAGCTCCTGCTTTTCCTCAGCCTGCTCGCCTCGGACGGGAAGAGCGGGACGCTTGCGCTCCCGATCACGGTGACGAGCCTTGCCGAGCCGCTCGTCAAGGGATCGAAGCTCGAGGTGACCCGGACGCCCGCCTCGCTCTCGGCGCTCACGCGCGCGTCTGCCGACAACGGCGTCGTCTTCGCGGGCTCGGTGGGCGGCGGGTTCGTCTTCCCGGAGTTCCTGCCCGCCTACGACGGCGTCGCGAGCCTGTGCAACCTGCTCCAGCTCCTCGCTCCGGTCGACCGCCCGCTCTCCGAGCTCGTCTCGGGCCTTCCGCAGTCCACGGTCGTCCATCGGCAGGTTCGCTGCCCGTGGGCCCGCAAGGGCGCCGTAATGCGCGTCCTCACGGAGCGCATGAAGGGGAAGAAGGTGGACACACTCGACGGGATCAAGGTCTTCGAGGACCGCGGTTGGGCGCAGGTGCTTCCCGACCCGGACGAGCCGCTCGTGCATGTCTACGCGGAAGGGAAGACGCCCGAGGACGCCGCGACGCTCGAGGAGGCGTTCCTGAAGCTCGTCGAGGAGATCGTCGCCGGCACCGAGGACGAAGTCGAGGTGGCATAACCCTCAAGTCCAGGTTGAAGGATTGGCGGCCACTTGCCATACTTCAGGGGCCCCTTGTTTCCTCTCCGATCGGAGTTGCCTCGTGGAAGCCCTTCCTGACCTCGATTCCCTGTCCGACCAGGAGTTGCGCGACCTGATTCGCGACCTCATGGACGAGGAGCGCGAGGTCTCGTACCGCCGCCGCATCCTGCACGGCAAGATCGACATCCTGCGCGCAGAGCTTCAGGCGCGCCTGAAGAAAGACGTCGGGGAGGGCAAGAGCCCGCTCCACGACATCGACGTCGACAAGCTGGCGGAGATCCTCGCCACGAAGGCGTCCCCGCCGGCCGAATAGGGCGCCGTGAGCCACGTCCATTGCCCCGAGTGCGGCTTTCAGAATCCTGAAGCTTCGAATTACTGCTCCAAGTGCGGAGCGCTACTTCCGCACGACGAGCCGGGCGCGCACACGACGATGACGTTCACGCCGGAGGACATGACCGAAAACGACTCGCTCTCACTCGCCGACCTCCGCATCGAGGGCCCCGCCCTCGTCGTGCGCTCCGGCGGTGGCCGCTCAGGCGAGACGTACGCGGTCGAGTCCGAGCGCCTCGGCATCGGGCGCGGGCCGGAGAACGAGGTCTTCCTCGACGACGTGACCGTCTCCCGGCGGCACGCGGTGCTGGTGCACCGCGACGACGGCTACTACATCGACGACGAGGAGAGCCTGAACGGCACCTACGTCAACCGCCGCAGGGTCGAGAGCGCCAAGCTCGAAGACGGTGACGAGGTCCAGATCGGCAAGTACCGCCTCACCTTCCTGGAGAGCTAAGTGCCCCTCCACGCAATCGAACCCATCCCCGTCGACGGCTGCGAGCCCGCATCGGCCTACGTCCTCGGTCGCGCGTGTGTTCCCGATACACACGCTTCGTGCGTCCTTGGCCGCCGCCGTTTTCGCGCCACGGTGGGGGCCGATCACCTGGAGTGGCATTGATGGCCACCGTCGTCTCCCGAGTCGAGCCCGACGGGCCGCGAGAGCGGCCTCTGACGATCGGCGCGGTCTGCCGGCGGCTCCAGGACGAGTTCCCGGACATTTCGATCTCCAAGATCCGCTATCTCGAGGACCAGGGCCTCCTCGCGCCGCGGCGCACACAGGGCGGCTACCGGCTCTTCACCGAGGATGACGTCGATCGGCTCGAGACGATCCTCCGCCTGCAGCGCGACGAGTTCTTGCCGCTCCGCGTCATCCGCCAGGAGCTCGCAGCGCCGAGGCGCAAGCCACGTCCGCGCATGGGTCTGGGCGAGCCCGAGCAGGAGCTCGACTTCGACACGCTCTGCGAACGGACCGGCGCGACGCCCGCCTTCGTGCGCGACCTCGAGGACTACGGGTTGCTCGATCCCGCCGTGGAGGGCGGAGAGCGGCGGTATCCCGACCGGGACGTGGAAGTCGTGACCGCATGCCTCCAGCTCTCCCGCTACGGCGTCGAGCCGCGGAACCTGCGCCCGTTCAAGACCGGAGCGGAGCAGGAAGCCGCGAAGCTCGAGCAGATCGTGTCGCCAAAGCTCCGCTCGCACAATCCCGATCGCCACCGGGCAGGCCTCGAAGACCTCCAGACGCTCGCCGTGCTCTCGCAGGAGCTCTCGCAGCTTCTCTTCTGGCGGGCGGTCCGCTCCCTCGTGCGGTAGTGCCCTAGCGTGGCGGTCGACCTCAAGTCGAAGATCCGGGACATCCCGGATTTCCCCAAGCGGGGAATCGTCTTCAAGGACATCATGCCGCTCCTCGCCGACCCGGAGGCGCTGCACGAGACCGTTGAGCAGCTGGCCGAGTTCGCCGAGCCCCGGAAGCCCGATCTCATCCTGGGCGCCGAGGCCCGCGGCTTCATTCTCGGAGCCGCGCTCGCCTACCGGTTGGAGTGCGGGTTCGTCGCCGCGCGGAAGCCGGGGAAGCTCCCCTGGCGGACGGTGAGCGCGAAGTACGCGCTCGAGTACGGCTTCGACGTGCTCGAGCTGCATGCGGACGCAATCGCAAACGGTGCGCGCGTGCTCATCCACGACGATCTCCTCGCCACGGGCGGGACGGCGAAGGCGAAGGTCGACCTCGTGGAGCAGCTCGGCGGAGAGGTCGTCGGCCTCGCATTCGTCATCGAGCTCGAGTTCCTGCACGGCCGTGAGAAGCTCGACGGCTACGAGGTCTGCTCGCTGATCAAGTACTGATCCGTACGAGGTCTGACGTTTTCCGTCGGACCTGCCGATAAATAATCCCGGGATGTACGACGGAATGACCGGGCGCTACACCTTTGCCTGTCCCGTCACGGGTGAGGTCAGCCTGCCGCTCTCCGCCTTCAGGGTCATCGACCGCCTGCCGGGCGCCGCCCATCCGGCGCTCTACAAGATCACCTTCTCGTGCGAGTGCGGGGACGAGCACGAGGGCCTCGTCGCCCACGACGACCTCGACTGGGCGCCGCTCGCGGGCGGAGACGTCTCGTTCGTGAACATGATGACGTCGAAGCTCGAGTCCGCCGCCGCCGACCTCCTGGAGCTCGCAGCGACGCACATCAGGGTGGGGGAGTGGCCGTGGAGCTTCTTCTGCTACCCGGAGGAACGGGCTCGGCCGGTTTTCCCCTCCTCGTTCCGTGCGCTCGGGGCCGGGGAGGACCGCATCGGCATCGCCGTCGAGTGCCCCTCCTGCTCGCGTACGTCCGTCAACCTCGTCACGCATCGGCACGTCGACGTGCCCTTCTACAACGACCGAAAAGTGGACGTCGTCGAGCACATCTTCTCGGGCGACCGCGAGACAACGCTCGAGGCGTTCCGCTCAGAACTCGATTCAGGGCGTTTCGACGCCCGTCGCCGCGACCTCGCCGCGTAACCGAAGTGCGGTTAGAGACGTTGCTCCAAGGGGAATTCTCCCTGAAAACCGACGGAGACGAGGTGACGAAAGTGGTACTTTTCCGCAGACGGAGCGACGAAGACGTCGCCGCCACGGAGGTCCGCCGTGAGGAGACCGACGTGCGCGGGTGGGGCAGCCCACCGCTTGTGCGCGCTCTCTTCACGCTCGCTGGGGTCGCGGTTGCCGGCCTGCTCATCTGGCTCGCACAGACTTTCGACCTCACGAGCACAAACGGCTTCTGGGCGGCGATGGGCCTGATCGCAGCCGCAGGGCTCACACTTGGACTCTCCCAGCTCTTTGGCGGCTGGACGAAGTGGGGCCTTCCGGTCATGAGCCCCGGCGTCTTCCTGCTCGCCTTCATCCCGACCGCGATCGTGGTCGGCTGGATCCTTCTCGCTACGCAACCCGACGGCGGCTGGCAGCAGGGCAGAGTTTCCGGCTGGAGCTCCGATCTCGGTATCGCCGGCTTCGTGAACGATCTCGGCACCCTTCCGGCTGCCCTCGCCATGGGTCTCGGCATCGTGTTCGCGTTCACGTTCGACACGACGGGCCCGCGGACGCGCGAGGTTGAGGAAGAGCGAGTCATCCCGGACGAGGACGTCCATGACTACGACGATCGCGAGGTCGTCACCCCCGCACGGACGACCGCGACCACGACGGAAGACGACCGCACGATGGTCGCCGCCGGGGATTCGCGGCCCGAGCGGGTCGAGATCAGCGATCCCGAGAGGCGCGACACGCCGTAACGCGGGATCGCATCCGACGAAAGAGGGGCGCCCATCGCTGGCGCCCCTCGTCGTTTCGGAGACTGTTCACTCGCGCCAGGGATTTCCGGATCGGCGCGGAGCACCGATGCAGGCCCCCATGGAGATCGCCGCCCCGGGATCCACGGGCGATGCCCGCGGAGCTCCCCGCCTCCTCGAGCACTGCGCCGTCGTCGAACGGTTGGTCAGGGCCGAAGGCAGAACCGCTCGCGCGCGCCTGGAGGAAGAGCTGGGAGGCCATCTCGCCGGGCTCCTCTGCCGCGCGCTCGTGCAGCGGCAGCCCTCGTGGGCACTCGTCTTCGCCCTCTAGGGATTCAGCTGGTCTGCGCCGCGCAAGCGGACGTAGAAAAAGATGAGGAAGCCCGACAGGATCCCGGTCACGAGCGAGGTCCCCTGGGAGATCCCGATCGCGAGCATTCCAAGGATGATGTAACTCCCGAGAACGAGGCCCCAGACGAAGGCCGTGAACCCGGGGCTGAAGGCTGGCGCTCGGAGATGCATGCGGCAGGAACTTTAACCTGCACGCTCGCCGGCGAGTGGGCCGGACCAAAAAAATTCACCGAGCGGGTGGCACTTTCGTCCACCTCACCGACCGGCCTTCCGCTTCCGCGTACTGCCGCCCGGTGGGGCTTCGACCTACTTGTGCTCCCTGCTCGGTGCAAGCGGCAATCTAGGGGGTCGCCTGGTGCGATTGCAAGGAGTCCAAAAAACGAAAATCCGCAATTTGCGGAAAGTTCACTTTTTCACAGTTTCCACTGCCGCGGAGCGGATCTGTGGGTAGGTCTGTGGAAGGCGGCTAGCCTAGCGGAAAACGGAGATGAGGGTGCCGCCGGCGACGACGAGGATCGCGGCTCCCGCGAGCCTCGCTCCGACGACTTCTGTGCGCCCGAAGAGTAGGACGGAGAGCGTCACGCCCCAGAGCGACTCCGTCGCAACAAGGGGGGAGACGACAGTCACGCGGGCCCGGTAGTACGCGGCGAAGAGGCAGACGTAGGAGAGACCGAAGAAGACTCCGCCGACCGCGAACGGCTTCCATGCGATCCGTTGGGCGTCCGCGCCGAGTCGTCGGCCGCGGGTCGCGGCGAGGAAGAGAAGCGTGCCGAGCGCCCCGGCCGCCATGGCAACAGCCGCGCCCTTGACCGAGCCGCTTGAGGTTTCGCCGGAATACCAGCGGACAAGGTTGTCGCGGCTCGTGAAGAGGAGGGTGGCAGCGAAAGCGATCGCGATCCCGCTCAGGCGTACGTGTTCGGGCCTGGTGGGCTCGCTGACGAGGATGAGCCCCGCGGCGACCACGAGGAGCCCGCCGATCACGAGCGGCGCCTCGATGGGCTCGTCGAGGAAAACGATCGCCATCACCGCCGCGAAGAGCGGAGCGGTCCCGACGACCACGGATGTGCGCGAGGGCCCGGCGTCGCGCACCGCGCGCGTGAAGAAGAGCTGCGAGGCGCCCGGAGCGATCAGCCCCGCGAGGGCGAAGAACACCGCGTCGCGCAGCGTGAGCTGCGTGCCCTCTCGGCCCACCAAAGCGGCGACGGTGGCGACGAGGGCGGCCGCGGTCGTGCAGACGAAGGCTCCGAGCTCGGAGTCGGCCCGTCCTTCCCGAAGCCCGAACCGCAGCGCGACGGTCATGGCGCCGAAGAGCGCTGCGGAGAGCAGCGCGAGAACGACTGCGAGCACGGCGGTGGGGAGCTCGGACTACCGGTCGGCGAGGGCGCCGCGCGTATAGAGACCGGCGGCGTTCCACAGCAGGTATCCCTCCGCACCCGCGTCCCGGGCCGCTTCGATCTGGTCCTGGACGTCGGCCAAGGTGTACGTGCGCCCGAGCGAGAAGTCCTGGAGCCAGGGGACTATCCGCGTGTCGAGGCCGGTGAGCTGGCGGTCGAAGTCCCGGAGCGCGAGGCCGACGGTGCGGCCGGGCTGCGCGTTCGGGTCGGGCAGGTTGTATTCGCCGGGCCCGAAGTGGGAGGGATAGACCATCGGGTAGATCGTGTCGAGGTACTGTCCGAGCTTCTTCGGGCGCTGCCCGATGCCCATGTTCCGGGTCGCGCTCAAGCCGAAGACGTCCGCGGAGACGCGCACGCCGAGCGGCTTGAGCCGGTCGCCGGCGTACTTGGCGAAGCTCGTGATCACGGCCGTCTTCGACTCATTCGTCTTCCCGGGGAAGACCGCCGCCGAGAGATCGCCGTCGGTGGGGAAGCGCACGTAGTCGAACTGGATCTCGTCGAAGCCGGCCTTTGCGGCCGCCATGCCGAGCTGGACGTTGTACTCCCAGACGCGCTTGTCGTAGGGGTTCGCCCAGCCGAGCCCGGCGACGGTCGTCCAGACGCCTCCGGAGCTCGTCCTGATCGCGTAGCGCGGCGCGTTACTCGTCAGCATCGGGTCCTCGAAGCAGACGATGCGCCCGATGAGGTAGACACCGGCCGCGTGCGCCTTCTCCGCCGCCTCGACCGGGTCGTAATAGTCCTTGGCCGCGTCGACCTGGCGCGCAAGCGCCACCTTCGGCTTGCGGAAACCGACCTCGCCGTTCTCGTCCTTCACGTCGAGCTCGAGCGTGTTTAGCCCGTGGCGCGCGAGCGAGAGGTACTCGTCGATCTTCCCCGGGACGGATGCGAGCGCCATCGTCACGTGCACGCCGCGAATCTCGTCCGGATAGGGTCGAGGTTGGGGCTTCGGCTGCGTGGGCGCCGCATGTGTCGTCGGCGTCTGCACGCCGCCGGCTCCGGCCACGTGCGCATCGCGCTCGGTGAGGAACCGCGCGCCGAGGGTCGTCCCGGCCGCGGCGAGCGCTACGACTGCAAGGGCGGCGGTCCTTCGTATCGCACGTCGCCTCCGGGATTGTCGACGCCGGCTACGGAATTTTTCATTCGGGTCAACAGGCTCCAGAAGCATGAACCCCGGCACGCTAATTGAATCTGCGTGTTTGCCGCAAGAACTACAAAACCGTTGACGCAACACTTTCTGTTGCGCTACGCTTCGGTCATGCCCGTTGCCACAGCCCTCAAGGTGGAGGCCCTGAGCAAGGACTTCCATTCGCAGCGAAAGCTCGCCGCCGCGCTCGGCGTCAGCCCGGCTCAGGTGAGCCGTTGGCGGCGCGGACAGGGGATCGATTCGGACAACGCCGAGCGGCTCGACCTGCTCGAGCTCGTCATGTCCTCGCTCCTACGTCTCTACGAGCCCGAGACGGCAGAGAAGTGGCTCTTCGGCCTCAATCCGCTCTTGCGCCACCGGCGTCCGATCGACGTCATCCGCCAGGGGCGGCCAGAGGAGCTGCTCGGGGCCATCCGTCAGGAGCAAGCGGACTCCTACGCGTGATCCTCTTCCGCTGCCTTGCGTGGGACAAGGCCGCATCGCCACGCGCACGGGGCGGCCCGCTCTGGTTCCCGCGGATGCTCCAGGGCAACGGACGCCACGACAACCCGGAGCTCTACGGCTGCCTGTACGTCTCGGTGGAACCCGTCTCGGCGGTCGCAGAGCAGCTACAGCGGCTGGCCGGCACGTCGCTCGAGCAGCCCGACCTCGTGCGGCGCGGCCTGCCGCTCGCGTTGGCGGCCATCGACTTCGACGAGCGCGGCGAGCTCGTCGACCTCGACGATCCGACCGTGCTCGTAGGGGAGGGGCTGCGCCCGTCGCAAGTCGCCACGAACGACCGTACCCTGACCCAGGCCGACGCAGGCGAGATCCACGCGCGCCATCCGCAGACCGTCGGGCTTCGCTGGTGGTCGACCATCGAGGCGCTCTGGGCGAACGTCACGCTCTTCGACCGCGCGGACGAGCTTCTGGGAGTCGAGGACGTCCAACCGCTCGAGCTGGGGGACGGGATCGTCATCGAGGCGGCCGACTACCTCGGCTTGCCGATCGTCGTCGACTTGACATAACGCCGGGAAGGTCTAGTTCGCGGCAGATCCGTCGTGCCATCCGCCTCCTCCCGCCGGCTGAGTGGCGCACGCTAGACGAAGACGAACGAGCCGCCGTCGAGGCCCTCAGTCTGCACATCTGGGCTCGCAGCCGACAGACGGAAAACGCGGCTTTCGAGGAAGAAGATTGCGTCTTCCTGACCGTGGGTTGGATGCAGCGGCTTCTGCGGAACGTGGGGGCTCGCAAGAGGGGAGAAAAGGCTGCCGCAGCCGCGATCTCCTTCCTCGAACGGCGCGAGCTGATCGTGGACACCGGCAAGACGAAAAAGCCCCGCCGAGCCGGTGGCTCGATTGCGCGGGCCGAAAAGTTCCAGAAGCGGGGCGCGATCGTGCACCAAGGCGGGAAGGAGGCGCAGCCTTCCTCTCTCCGCTCCTATTGGTGGCGGGTCTTTCGGGTTCCTGCTCTCACGAGGATCAGACGAGCCCTCGAACCCCAAGGGGCGTATGCCCACTCCGAGGACGTCCCGCAGCACCTAGCGTCTCTGTCCGCATTCCTTCGCCGTCAAGGGTTGATTTCGCGCCCGTCTCGTCGCTCGAGCCCGAATCGAGGCTCTGTCCAGTGGGCCTTTCTCCACTCGGGGCCACCATGACCGAGTCTTGGTCGACGCCGGAAAACGAGTCCAAAACAGCTCTAGGCAGCCGCTCGCTGCGCCTGCTTCGAGCGAGTCACTAGCCAGCCCTTGACGGTCACTCGCAGACGCCGAGAAGGTGACCGACCTCGCGTTTCGTCAGCCCGAGTCGAACAGGCGCAGACCCTCGTCTCGGATCTCTGCCGGCGACGATCCTGCGAGCGGATCGCTGAGGCTCTTGTCCGTTGGTCGCGGGCAGCGTAGAACTCCGCTATGCCACTGAAGGACGAGCGCGTGTCACTCCGACCAATCGAGCGCTTAGATCTGGTCCGACTCGTGGAGCTTCTCGAGGATCCCGACGTTGCTGCCTTGGCTGGGGAAGGGCCGGTCGTGCTCGCC
>DATHAG010000036.1:0-3123 GCA_035296825.1 Gaiellaceae bacterium
GGGTCAAGGGCGTCCCGCAGGCCGTCGGCAATGAAGTTGGCGCAGATCACGAGGCTCGCGATCGCGACCGACGGGATCACGATCTCGATCGGGTGGCTCCGGTAGGTGGCGCGGCCCTCCTGCGCCATCGCTCCCCAGGACGCGTCCGGCGGGCTGATTCCGAGCCCGATGAAGGAGAGGAACGCCTCGCCGAGGATGACGGCGGGCAGCTCGAGGAAGATCGCGATGATCAGGACGCCGAGCGTGTTCGGGAGCAGGTGTCTGCTCAGAATCCGGTACCAGCGCGCGCCGACCGCCTTCGCCGCTCGGACGTAGTCGTTCTCCTTGAGCGTCATCACCTGCCCCCGGACGATCCGCGCGGTGGTGAACCAGCTCGCGATCGAGAGCGCGATCATCATCGTCCACATGTCGGTGCGGCCGATGATCTGCAGCGTGATGATTGCGAAGGGCAGGTAGGGCAGGCCGTAGAGCGCGTCGAGGAACCGCATCATCCCGTTGTCGAGGCGGCCGCCGACGAAGCCGGAGAGCGAGCCGTAGACGACGCCGATCAGGAGGATCGCCAGCGTCGCGCCAAAGCCGATCAGGATCGAGACGCGGCCGCCCTCGGCGGTGCGGGTGAAGAGGTCGCGGCCGAACTTGTCCGTCCCGAAGGGATGCTCGAGGCTCGGGTCGAGCTTCGCGATGCTGTAGTCCACGAGCGACGAGTCGTACGGCGAGATGATCGGCCAGATCAGGCAGTAGAGGAGGATCACGATGAAGCCCGCGCCCGCGATGACCGCCGCGCGGTTGCGCCGGTAGCGGCGGTAGGCGTCCTTCCAGAGGTTCGACTGCCTGATTGGGGAGCCTGACGCGGGCGACGCGCCCGGCTCGACTGCCAGCCCTTCTTCGCGGATGTCGGTGGGACTCGTTGCCATCTAGGTGCGGGCGTCCCTCGTCCGCGGGTCGAGCACGCCGTAGAGGATGTCGACGATCAGGTTGGCGAGGATGACGATCCCCGACAGGAGCACGGTCAGGCCCATCACGACGGAGTAATCGCGGGAGCTTACGGCCGTGACGTAGTACTGGCCGATCCCGGGAATGTTGAAGATCAGCTCGATCACGAACGACCCCGTGATGATGAACCCGAGCAGCGGGCCGGCTGCCGTGATCACCGGGATGAGCGAGTTCCGGAGCACGTGCAGGCCTACGACGCGCTTGTAGTGCAGGCCCTTGGCGCGGGCGGTGCGAACGTAGTCCTGCTGCAACGTCTCGAGCATCGTCCCGCGCACCAGCCGGGCGAAGAGCGCCATCGGGGCGAACCCGAGCGCGATCGACGGCAGA
Organism: Gaiellaceae bacterium; assembly: GCA_035296825.1. Lineage (GTDB taxonomy): Bacteria > Actinomycetota > Thermoleophilia > Gaiellales > Gaiellaceae > DASQGA01. The sequence goes on from DATHAG010000036.1 coordinate 1,321, forward strand.
ATCTTGCTCTCCCAGGTCGTCCAGCCGCTCGTCGGTAAGGCGCCGGCCTCCAGCGCGATGAAGTAGATCAGCAGGGTCGCGACCAGAAAGCTCGGGATCGCATGGAAGACGTTGGAGAAGAACATCGCGGTGTAGTCGATCGCTGTGTTGTGCTTCAGCGCAGCCACCATCCCGAGTGGGATCCCGACGACCATCGCGAAGATGAATGCGTACAGGCCGAGCTCGACCGACTTGGGGAAATGCGTCTTGACGATGTCGTTGACGTCACGGCCGCGGATCACGAGCGAGGGGCCGAGGTCGAACGTGAAGACGCCCTTCACGTAGTAGGCGTACTGGGTGTACCAGGGCTCGTTGAGGTGGAACTTGCGCTCGAGGTTCTTCTGGATCGACTCGGGGACGTTCCGCTCGGTCTGGCGGAATGGGTTCCCCTCGATCTGGCGCATCATGATGAAGGTCAGGAAGATCACGACCAGCAGGACCGGGATCGTCCAGAAGATCCGCCTGATGATGAACTTCAGCATCGGGTTCTCCTACCCGCGTTGCTGCTCTTCCGAACGGGGCGGGGCGTGAGCCCCGCCCCGTTCGCGTACGCCTTACTCCGTGACGACGACCGTGGTCAGGTCGACCTGGTCGAGCAGGTTCAGGTTGAAGCTGTCCTTCACCGACTCCTTCTCCAGGTTCGTGTAGGTGTAGAAGTAGATCGGGATGACCGGCATGTCTCCGTTCTCGCCGAAGAGGATGTCCTCCGCCTCGCCGTAGAGCTCGTAGCGGGCATCGTTGTCTTCGGTGGTTCGAGCCTCCTCGATCTTCGCGTCGTAGTCCTTGTTGCAGTAGTTCGTCGAGTTGTTCCCCGAGTCGCAGGTCCAGAGCTCGAGGAAGTTGATCGCGTCGACGAAGTCGCCGATCCAGCCGAGCCGGTAGACGTCGACGTCCTTGTTCGGCGGCGGCCCGAGGAACTCCAGGTACTGCTGGAACTCCTGCTGCTTGATCGTCGAGTCGATCCCCAGCTCCTGCTTCCAGGTGGACTGGATTGCGACCGCGATCTCGCGGTGCCCTGGCGAGTCGTTGACGTAGAAGGTCACGTTCTTGACCGGGTTCGCCACCTCGCTCATCAGCTGCTTCGCCTGCTCGACGTCACCCTCCTCCGGCATCCAGGGGGAGTCGGGGTTGATCGTGTCGAAACCCGGCATCCCCTTCGGGGTGAAGCCAGTGGCCGGTAGCTGGTCGGCCTGAGCGATGTTGTCGATGATCGAGCGCCGGTTGATTACGAGGGACATGGCGCGGCGCTGCTTCACGTCCGGGACGTTCTTGACGTTGAAGCCCTCGTAATAGGTGCCGAGACCGGTGTACTGGTCGTACTCGGGGGTCTCCTTCAAGCGTGCGATCTCGTCCGTCGGCAGGCCGCCGTTGAGGACGTCGATCTCACCGGCCTCGAACGCCTGCACTGCCGTGAGGCCGTCGGTGATCATACGGCCGTTGACGCGCGTCAGCTTGACGCTGTCGGCGTCACGCCACTCGTCCCACTTGACGAGGTCGATGTTGGCGTTGTGAGCCCAACGCTCGAGCTTGAAGGGGCCGTTCGTGACGATGTTCGCCGGCTCGGTCCACTTGTCCCCGAACTGGTCGACTGCCTTCTTGTTGACGGCCAGGAACGAGTGGTGGGCGACCTGCTGCACGAACCATGGGGTCGCCGCCTTCAGCGTCACCTCGAGGGTCGTGTCGTCGACCGCCTTGACGCCCATCTTGTCAGCGAGCGCCTTGCAGTTGTCCTTCTTCGGGTCGCAGGCGTTGTACTCGTCCGCG
>DATHAG010000037.1:0-12355 GCA_035296825.1 Gaiellaceae bacterium
CCCCAGCGCGCTGGCCGGGGCGGGGCGCGCGCTGGATCGTCTCGGGGCGACTCCCGGAGCACCCGCGCCCCTCCAATCTGGAGATCCGCTTCGGGGCGGGGGTGTGGGCCGCCATCGTGCTCATGGCCCTCGGCGTGGCTCTTGCCGCCATCCTGATCGCCTAGGTGGAGAGCAAGATCGCGCGCGCGGGCGCGCCGTCAGATCCGACAAGCCGAAGCGGCAGGCAGACGAGCGTGTAGGCACCGGGTTCGACCCTGCGGAAGTCGAGTCCCTCGACCGCGACGACTCCCGCGCCGAGCAACTCGCGGTGAGCATCCTGGTCTCCGACCGACAGGTAGTCGATGCCCACGAGGTGGACGCCGCGCTTGACCAGGAACCTTGCCGCATCGCCGGTGAGCCGGATGAAGTCCCGTGTGAAGTCGTTGCGGGCCCAGAGCTCCGAGTTCTGTGTCTTCAGGAGAAGGCGCTGTAGACCGTCGGGAAGGTCCAGGCTTTCGAGCGAGCCCGCGTCGATGGGCCCGGTGAGGCTCGTGGCGTCGACGACGTGGGCCGGACCGACGAGCATCTCGAGCGGGAGCGTTTCGGCGCCGGCACCGTCGCGGAGGAAGTGGAGCGGAGCGTCGACATGCGTGCCCGTGTGGACGCCCAGGTCGAGCCGGCTCACGTTTGCGTCGGCGCCGTCCTCGATCGACTGCACGCGGGACAGATGAACACCCGGATTGCCGTCGTAGATCGGCATGTCCCCCCGGATCGGGACGCTGACGTCGAGGATCTGGCTCACAGTGGAAGCTCTTCCTCGAGTGTGCCGAGCACTTGGTCGGCGCCCGCCTCCGCCAGTTGCTCCTTCGAGTAGTGACCGGACGCCACACCGACCGCAACGGTGTTCGCTGCATGGGCAGCCGTGATGTCCAGTGGGGTGTCGCCGACGTCGAGGACCTCGTCCCGCTCCAGATCGCGGCCGACGATCGTCTCGGCCCGCTCGACGGCAACCTTCGTCAGCTCGATGCGGTCAGGCGAGTCCGAGCCGTAGCCGCCGAACGTGAAGTACTGGTTCAGGCCGCCGCGCTCGAGCTTCATTCGAGCCGCTTCCTCGACACCGCCCGTGGTGAGGCCGAGCAGATACCCGGCATCGCGGAGCTGCGGCAGCAGCTCCTTTACTCCCGGGAGCACCTCGTAGCCCTTCGACTCGGCGACGGCCTGCGGGAGGTACCCGAGGCGCTTCGCCATCACCAGCGCGAGCTCCTCGGGTGAGGGCTCGTGGCCGATCACGGCCTTGAATGTAAGGCGCGCGACCTCGGGGTCCGTCATGCCTGCGTCGGTGAACTTGCCGATGTCCGCCGGGATCCCGTAGAGCTCTTCGAAGGCCCTTCGCCACGACACCGCGCCGGCCCCGCCGGACGTGATCAGCGTCCCGTCGATGTCGAACAGGATCGCGACGACAGTAGAGTCACTCGCCGGAATCACCGTGATGACGATACGTGACCCCGAGCAGGAGAAGCAGGCGGCGGCCGCGGCTGCTGCCGCCCTCGTGGAGGACGGCATGCGGGTGGGGCTGGGCACCGGGTCGACGGTCGGATATCTCCTGGAGGCGCTCGCGCGCCGCTCGCTCGAACTCCGCTGCGTCGCGACCTCCCCCCGAACGGAGGCGGCCGGCCGGGAGCTCGGCATCACGATCGAGCCGTTCGAGGGTCTCGACCGGCTCGACATCGCGATCGATGGGGCGGATCAAGTCGATCCGGCCTGCTGGATCGTGAAGGGTGGCGGTGCCGCGCACACGCGGGAGAAGATCGTCGCAGCCGCGGCCGACCGCTTTGTCGTCATCGCCTCCTCGGACAAGCTCGTCGATGCGATCGCGCCTCCGGTCCCGCTCGAGCTGCTGGCCTACGGGCTGGACGCGACCCTTCGCCGCCTGGGCTCGGTGGTGCTTCGCGACGTGCCCCTGAGCCCGGACGGAGGCGTGATCGCCGACTACTTCGGGCCGGTCAATGACCCGGGGGAACTTTCAGTGCGGCTCGCCGAGACTCCCGGAGTCGTCGAGCACGGGCTGTTCGCGCCGGCGCTCGTGAGCGAGGTGCTCGTGGCGGACGGCGGCCAGATCGAGCGCCTGGTGCCGGTCTGATCTAGCGGCGCTCGAGCGGGATCGTAAACCGGTGTGCGGTGTGCGTGACCGAGAAGCTGGCTACCTTCGTATCCTTCAAACCCGCTGCGCGGCCGGCTTCCAGGACGTGGGCCTGCCGGATGTCCTGGCGCCCCTTCGGCGCGACTACCCAAATGTGGCCGTTCGGGCGCAGGAACTGGACGACCGACTCGATTCGGCCTAGGTCACCGATCGACTCAGCGCCCAGGAAAATGAGATCCGACTCCGGCTGGGGCGCGCTGGCGTAGCTCTCGACCCTCTCCTCCAGGAGCGTGCGGAACTCGGCGTCGTCCAGGTCGACGACCGCCACGCTCGAGTCCGGCTTGACGCCGAGCTTGTCGAGGAGGGATTTGGGATTTCGGATTCGCTCGGCCCACCGGCCGGCCTTCGGGCCGAGCTCAAAGGTCGCCTCGCCGTCTGCGAACTCGACGCGGAGCTCTCCGTCCGACACGTCGAGGGCCGTGATGCCCTTCAACGGGACGGCGATCCGGAACTCGCCCCGGAAAAGAAGCTCGTCCGTCTCGAGAAGAGCTATGCCCTCGGAGCGTGCGCTTCCGAAGCGGACGGTGCAGCGTGCTTCTTCCCCCATCCCGAGGGAGAGCCTAGCGCGCGGAGAGCCACGCCTAGCCCCAGACGAAGGTACGTCGTGGCTGCTTCGCCGAGCGAAGGCCTGTCGCCATCGTGGCGCGCAGGTCAGTCTCCCCGTGCCAGCGGGCAACCGCGGCCGTCCAGGCTTGCCGCCGGTGGTACTCGCACACGAGGTAGTGCTCGCCGTCGGACGCCCGTAGCTCGCGGACGGCCTCACGGTCGCAGCGACGATTCTCCAGCCTGTAGTAGCCCTCGCACCGTTCCATGGCTCAGATATCGGTGTTCGTTGTGCCCCCTACGAGTCCCTGCTTCGAGTGAAGCGCTCGTTGCCGGCTGTGGAACTCGGGGAGCCGCTAGGCGTAGGCTGGGACGGATGGCCGCAACCATTCCGGGAAACGGTGTTGGCGGCGACTGGGTCGTCGAAACGTCCGGCCTCACCAAGCGGTTCGGACAGCGTGTCGCCGTCGACCACGTCGATCTCCAGATCCCGAGAGGCTCTGCCTTCGGGTACTTGGGCCCGAACGGAGCGGGCAAGACCACGCTGATCAGGATCCTGCTCGGGCTGACGAAAGCGGACTCGGGGACGATGCGCCTGCTCGGAAAGCCCCTGCCTGGGGAGCGCGCCGCCGCGCTCGCGCGGGTCGGCGCAATCGTCGAGGAGCCTCGCTTCCACGCGCACCTGACAGGCCGTGAGAATCTGAGGATCATCGCCGCGGCCCGCGAGCCAGAGGCGCACGACCGAATCGACGGGGCCCTGGCACGGATCGGTCTCGCCGGCCGAGCAAACGAGCGCGTCTCCAAGTACTCGCTCGGCATGCGTCAGCGCCTGGGCGTCGCCCGCGCACTCCTCGCCGACCCGGAGCTCCTGATCCTCGACGAGCCGACCAACGGGCTCGATCCGGCCGGCATCCAGGAGTTCAGGAACATGATCCGGGAGTTCGTGGACGAGGGCCGGACGGTGGTGCTCTCGTCCCATCTCCTGGACGAGGTGGAGAAGATCTGCGACGCGCTCGCGATCGTCGACCAGGGAAAGGTTGTCTGGCGCGGCTCCGTCTCGGAGATCGCCGCCGGCGGCGAGAGCAAGACCCTGGTGATCCAGGTGGATGACCAGACACGCGCTCGTGAACTGCTGGCTGCCCATCGTTCGGTTGCCTCGGTAAACGGGACCGCGGATGGCCTGAGCGTCGAGTTCGTCCCCGACGCCGCCCCTCGTGACGTCGCGGCAGACCTGAACAGGCGCCTGGTCGAGTCCGGGGTGGCGGTCTACCGGCTCGAGCCTGCACGCGTCTCGCTCGAGGAGCGGTTCCTCGAGATCACTTCCCGACTGGGGGTGGCGCCCTGACTATCCGTCTCCTCCGGCTCGCTTCCGCGGGGGAAACCGTGTTTCCCCCGCGAGCCCCCTTCTCACGGTCCGACGTGGGGGAGCCTCCCGGTTCCCCCACATCCCCTCCGCACGTGCATAGGCGAAAGGTCGGCCGATGAGCGCCGCGACTACCGGGCAGATCGCGGAAGCGCGCCGGCGGCCGCCGCGTACCTGGCCAAGGCTGATCTCGGCCGAGATCCTGAAGCTGCGCAAACGCAGAGGACTACTCTGGTCGTCGATCGCCCTCGTGCTGGGCCCGCAGCTGGTTGCGTACACGGTCCTTGCGGTGCTTCACGCGGTTGATCCGGCCAAGTACGACCCGGCGGGCGGGGTCGACAACCTCACCGGCGGCATCGACGTCCTCCTGACGCTCGGGCTCGTCGCCGCGATCATGATCGGCGCGACCGCAGGCGCCGGCGACCTGAACGCCGGTGTCTTCCGCGAGCTCGTCGTCACGGGCCGTTCTCGGATCCAGCTCTTCCTGGTCCGATTGCCGGGAGGCCTGGCGCTCCTCCTCCCGCTCGCCGCCATCTCCTTCGCCGGCTCGGCGCTCGTCTGCGTCCTCCTCGCCGGGAACCTCGAGGCGCCTTCGTCGTCTCTCCTCGTCAAGGCAGGGCTGTGGGTTCTGCTCGCCTTCACACTCCAGTTCGCGCTCGCCCTCGGCGTTGCCTCCCTTGTGGGGTCGCGCAGCATCACCATCGGAGTGGTTCTCGCGTGGCAGCTCGTGCTCGCGCCCCTGCTCCTCGCGTTCTCCAAGCTCGGAATGGCCCGGGAGTTCTTGCCGAACGCCGCGTTCGACCGCCTGGCGCCGGGTCCTTTTGCGAACGACGGCGGGTCCGACATCACGATGTCGCTCGCGGCAGCCGTCGCGGTTCTCGTCGGCTGGCTTCTCGTGCCGCTCGCGGTCGGTGCCTGGCGCACTGCCACCCGCGACGCCTAGACTCCCGGCGGCTCGGTTAGCCTTGGCGACCCGATGGCGGCGACTCTCATGGACGGCAAAGCTCTGGCTGCGCGCGTGCGCGCGGAGGTGGGGCGCGACGTGGCGGAGCTCGACCGCCCTGCAGGGCTCGCGACCGTGCTCGTAGGGGAGGACCCGGCGTCGGCGATCTACGTGTCGAACAAGGAGAAAGCTTGCGTCGAGGCTGGTATCCAGACCTTCCACCATGGACTTGCGGCCGACATCTCCCAGGAGGATCTGCTCGGCCTCGTCACCGAGCTGAACGCCGACGAGCGCGTCACCGGCATTCTCGTACAACTGCCGCTGCCGCCCCAGATCAACGAGGACCTTGTGATCACGTCCATCGACCCGGTCAAGGACGTGGATGGCTTCCACCCGATCAACGCGGGTTTCCTCCTGCTCGGCCGACCGACGCTGCCGCCCGCAACACCCGTGGGGATCCTCGAGCTGCTGCGCGAGTACGAGATCGGTCTCCAGGGAGCGGATGCGGTCGTGATCGGCCGCTCGAACATCGTTGGAAAGCCGATCTCGCTTCTTCTGCTGGCCGAGCACGCCACCGTCACGATCACGCATAGCCGGACGACGAACCTTGCCGAGCGGGTACGGGCCGCTGACGTTGTCGTCGCGGCAGTGGGCCGCGCCGAGACGGTCACCGCCGAAATGGTAAAGCCGGGTGCCACGGTGATCGACGTCGGCATCAACCGCGTCGACGGCAAGGTGATCGGCGACGTGGCGCAGGACGTTGCCGAGGTCGCCGGGCACCTGACGCCGGTTCCGGGCGGCGTCGGCCCGATGACGATCGCGATGCTGCTCCGGAACACGCTTCGTGCTGCGCAGTATCAGGCGCACGCTCTTGCCTACCCGCTCGCTGGACGCTAATCTGCGACGCGCCGTGAGCGTCACGGCGTTTCAGCTTTACGACGGCTCTCTGCCGGGTCGTCGTTCGTTTTTGAAGGAGGAAGGACTTGGCAGAAGGCACCGTGAAGTGGTTCTCGAACGAGAAGGGATACGGCTTCATTGCCCGCGAGGGCGGAGAGGACGTGTTCGTTCACTTTTCTGCGATCCAGGGGGACGGCTACAAGTCGCTCGCCGAGGGCCAGAAGGTCGAGTTCGAGGTCGTAGAGGGTCAGAAAGGCCTGCAGGCGGCCAACGTCCAGCTCGTTTAACGGGGACAGAATCCACGTTTCGACGGGCCCCCGAAACGGGGCCCGTCACCTTTAACCTAGAGATGGCTGATCGACAATCACCACACCCTCGGATGGCGGCCCAGACACGTCGCCTGGGCACACCCTCGCCCTTGTCAAGGCTTCTAGCCTTGCTTGCGGACGATGGCGCACCCTTGCTTGGTCTGGCCCGTCCCCGCGGGAATGCCAATTACCAACCAACCAGCTAGAGGTTCTGATGACCATCACACGAGAAGAGGTTCTCCATGTCGCGCGGCTGGCGCGGTTGGAGATTCCGGAGGGGGAGATCGACCGGCTTCGTGGAGAGCTCGAGGCGATCCTGGACGCGGTCGGCAAGGTGGCCGAGCTCGACCTGGCCGACATACCGCCGACATCACATCCTCTCGATCTCGTGAACGTGTGGGCCGGCGATGAGCCTCGGCCCTCGCTCTCAGCCGAGGATGCGCTGAAGAACGCCCCCGACACGGCGGAAGGCGCCTTCCGCGTGCCTGCGGTCGGATGACACGCTTCCGACACATCGCGCGCCCCATGCGTGCGAATTTCCTCGTTACGCTCACAGCGGGTGGTGGTCCGGGGTGGCCCCACTGATCGACACCCTGAGTCTGACCGCAGAGGACCTGTCCGGCCTCCTCGAGCGCAAGGAAGTCTCCGGCGAGGAGATCTCCGCCGCCTACCGCGGGGCGATCGAGGACCGCGAGGGCGAGCTCCACGCCTTTCTCCACGTCGTCGGCGAGACCGGCGCAGGTGTCCCCATCGCATACAAGGACGTCATCACGACGAAGGGGATCCCGACCACGGCCGGCTCGAAGATCCTGGAGGGCTACCTCCCGGTCTTCGACTCGACCGTCGCCTCGCACTGCAAGGAGGCCGGCCTGCCGATCGTGGGCAAAACGAACATGGACGAGTTCGCAATGGGCTCGTCCACCGAGAACTCGGCCTACGGGCCAACGAAGAACCCCTGGGATCCGGAGCGCGTGCCCGGCGGCTCTTCCGGCGGCTCGGCCGCGGCCGTCGCGGGCGGGCTTGCGCCCTGGGCGCTCGGCTCAGACACCGGCGGCTCCATCAAACAGCCCGCCTCACTCTGCGGCCTGGTCGGCCTGCGCCCCACGTACGGGACGGTTTCCCGCTACGGCATCGTCGCCTTCGCGTCGAGCCTCGACCAGGTAGGGCCGCTGACGAAGACCGTGCGGGACAACGCGCGCCTCTACGAGATCATCGCCGGCCGGGATCCCTGCGATTCGGCCACCGTCGAGCTCCCCGAGCCCGTCCAGATCCCGGCGGAGGAGGATCTTCGGGGCCTCAGGATCGGGATCCCGCGCGAGCTGAACGACGCCGAGGGCATCGAGCCGGGTGTGAAGGACGCTGTCGAGCGGGCAATCGCGCTCGCCGAGGAGCTCGGCGCCGAGGTGGGGGAGACCCGCCTCCCGCGCTCCGTCGAATACGGGCTCGCCTGCTATTACCTCGTCGCACCGGCCGAAGCGAGCTCGAACCTGGCCCGCTACGACGGCGTCCGCTTCGGCTACCGCGCCGAGGTGGACGGCGGCCTCACCGAGCTCTACGAGCGCACCCGCTGGGAGGGATTCGGCGACGAGACGAAGAGGCGCATCATGCTCGGTACCTACGCGCTCTCGGCCGGCTACCACGAGGCCTACTACGGTCAGGCCCAGAAGGTGCGAACGGTGATCGGCCGCGAGTTCGAAGCGGCCTTCGAAGGCTTCGACGTGCTCCTCAGCCCCACCTCGCCGACGGTAGCATTCCGGATCGGAGAAAGGGCCGAAAACCCGCTCGCCATGTACCTCTCGGACGTCCTCACGATTCCACCGAACATGGCCGGGCTGCCAGGTCTTTCGATCCCCTGTGGCCTCTCCGAGGGGCTCCCGGTCGGCCTGCAGCTGATCGGGCCACAGTTTTCGGAGAACACGCTCTTCCGCACCGGGCACGTGCTCGAGCAGGCACTTGCCTTCGACTGCGTGCCGGAGCGCCTGCGATGAAGACTTTCGTCGATCCCGGTGCGGCCTTCGTTCCGGCGAGCACCGACCGTCTCCACTTTCTCGAAGAGGAGCACGGCTTCAGCCGCGAGGTCGTCGGCGGCGGCACGGCGATCCTCTACACAGGCCCCGAGACCGCCGTCCGGGTTGAGCTCGAGCCGCGCGACGACCAGCTCTGCATTTGGCTCGTCCGCCTCGTGGACGGAAGGCTGCCGCCTCTCTTCGCCTATGCACCCTCGCACTGGCTTCCACTCGAGGAGCTCGAGCCATCGTTGCGCGTCGCCCGCCGTATGTTCGGCGAGGCATTCACCGCCGCCGAGCTCGACCGGACTCTTTCTGTGGCCGCCGCGACGCTGCGGCGCCACGCGCACGTCCTCGCCGGCGACCACGCCGTCTTCGAGGAGCACACACGGTGAGCTGGGAGGCGGTCGTCGGGCTCGAGATCCACGTCCAGCTGAAGACCCGGACGAAGATGTTCTGCCGCTGCGAGAACATCTGGGGCGAGGCGAAGAACACCCGCACCTGTCCGGTCTGCCTGGCACACCCGGGAGCACTCCCCGTCCCGAACGGCCAGGCGATCGAGTGGACGGTGAAACTTGGTCTCGCGCTCGGGTGCGAGATCGCGACGCGCGCCCTCTTCCACCGCAAGCACTACTGGTACCCCGACCTGCCCAAGGGCTACCAGATCTCCCAATACGACGTGCCCCTCTGCTCGGGCGGGCGCTTCACCGTTCCGGGGCCGGACGGCGATCGCGCGATCGGGATCGTCCGCGCGCACCTCGAGGAGGACGCGGCCAAGAGCGAGCATCGCGGCGGCGCCAGCGGGCGCATCTCCGGCTCGACCGAGTCGCTGGTCGACTACAACCGAGGCGGGACGCCGCTCGTCGAGATCGTCTCCGAGCCGGACATTCGTTCGCCAGAGGAGGCGCGCCGTTACCTCCAGCTCCTCCGGCAGACGGTCGTCGAGCTCGGGATTTCGGACGCCGAGATGGAGAAAGGCTCGCTTCGCTGCGACGCGAACGTCTCCGTCCGGGGGGTGGGCGAGACCGGCTTCCGGACGAAGACCGAGCTCAAGAACATCAACTCGTTCAAGTTCGTCGCCGACGGGATCCAGGCAGAGGTGGCACGGCAGACCGCGCTGTACGAATCCGGTCAGGAGGTCGTTCAGGAGACGCTCCACTTCGACCCGGCGAGCGGCTCCATCTCCCCGCTCCGCTCGAAAGAGGAGGCGGACGACTATCGCTACTTCCCGGAGCCCGACCTGGTTGCCGTCGAGCCGCCGGAGGAGATGATCGAGCGGCTGCGTGCCGAGCTTCCCGAGGGTCCAGGAGTGCGCATCCGCAGGCTCGAGGCCGAGGTCGGCTTCGATCTGGCCGAGGGGCTGGTTACCGCAGGCCGCGACGAGCTCTACGCGCGGGTGCCGGGCGACCGCCGCGGCGTCGCGAACGTGCTCATGAACCAGCTCGTGGGAGCGGGCGTCGATCCGGCGGCGGTGGACGGCGAGGAGCTGGGGAAGCTGATCGAGGCCCGAGACCGGATCCCGCGGGCCGCGTTCACGGAAGCTCTGTCTGCGAGCGCGGACACCGGCTTCAAGGCTGAGACGTACCTGGCGGAGACTTCCATCTCCGACGAGTCCCAGCTCGATCCGCTGATCGAGAAGATCCTGGCGGCGAACGGCCCCCAGGTCGAGCAGTACCGCTCCGGCAAGGAAGGCCTGCTCGGCTTTTTCGTCGGCCAGGTGATGAAGGAGACGCAGGGCAAGGCGAACGCAAAAGTCGTGAACGAGCGGGTGCGAGAGAAGCTCGCGAAATAGAAAGGCTCAGGAGGCGCCGGCGGCCCAGGGTCCCATGCCGCCGACCCGCTCCGGCGTAATGCGAGTGACTACTCCCGGCGGCGGATCGGGCATCGGCGGGAACTTTACGCCCGGGCCGACGTACGTCCCCGCGAGCTTCTGCAGGAGCTCCGGGGCGCCGCCCTCGGTTATTCGTGCTTTCCCATGGACAACGAGGTAGTGCTTCAGCCCGATCGCGTTCTCGCCCGGCGCCTCGACCGAGAGCGCCACGCGCGGGTCGCGCTCGATGTTCTTCACCTTCTGGAAGCGGCCGAGGTGCGCGCAGACGATCTCGTCGTCCTCGAGCCCGACCCAGACGCAAGTCACCTGCGGGCTACCGTCCGGATTGAGCGTCACAAGGTGAGCGAGTCCATCGGACTCGAGCACCTCGCGCGCGCTGTCCGGGAGGACCGTCACCCGCCCGAAGCTAGCGCGTTCCCGCGCGGAGATCTAGCCGGGCAGGGAACTCGCGTAGAGCATCCTCGGCTCCCGTCGACTTTCCTCCCGGCTCATCTGAGGCCTCCAAAGTGCCGATAGACACAGAAGTACGGAGGAACCTTCCGGGGGACGCCGGCGGCCAGTGTTGCTGCTACGGTGGATGAACGGATGGCATCCGCCGTCTCGTGAGGTTTGACTTCTCGGTTCCTTGTCGGTTCGGGGTAGATCGGATCTCGACCCCGTAACAAGAGGAGTTGAATCAGAAAATGCAAGAGTCTTTTCACGAGCTTGGCGTGTCCGCGCGCACGGCTCAGGCGCTCGCCGAGCGCGATATCTACGAACCTTTCCCGATCCAGGCGCTCGTACTCCCGGATCTACTGGCTGGACGCGACGTCCTTGCGAAGTCGCCGACCGGCTCGGGCAAGACGCTCGCCTTCGGAATCCCGATCGTCGAGCGACTCGAGGCCAGCGCCAAGCGTCCGGCCGCCCTCGTCCTTGTCCCGACCCGTGAGCTTTGCTCGCAGGTGACCGAGGACATCGAGGTGATCGCCCGCTGGAAGAACCTGAACGTGGCGGCCGTCTACGGCGGCGTTCCGCTCCACGCGCAGTCCAAGCGCGCGCAGTCGGCACACGTGCTCGTTGCCACGCCCGGCCGGCTGAACGACCTGCTCGAGCGGCGCGCGGTGTCACTCGAGGGCGTCCGGATCCTCGTCCTGGACGAGGCGGACCGCATGCTTGATATGGGCTTCCAGCCGCAAGTCGACCGGATCGTCGCCAAGCTTCCACGGAAACGGCAGACGATGTTTTTCTCCGCGACGCTCGACGGCAAGGTCGGCGAGCTGGCGCGGATGTACACGACCGACCCAGCCCGCTTCGAGGCGGAGTTCGCCACCAGGGGAAACAAGGGTGAGGTTACGCACCGGTTCATCTCCGTCACGTCGGACACGAAGGTGCAGACGCTCGCCAAGCTCCTCGACGAGGAGCGTGGGCTCGCGCTCGTCTTCGTCCGCACCAAGCGCGGCGCCGACCGGCTCGTCCAGAAGCTGAAGGCGCACAACGTGAGCGCGGTTGCGATGCACGGCGACAAGACCCAGGGCCAGCGCGAGCGGGCGCTCAAGAACTTCGAAAACGGCAAGGCGTCTACGCTGATCGCAACGGATGTCGCAGCACGCGGGCTCGACCTCGACAAGGTCAGCCATGTCATCAACTACGACCCGCCTGAAGAGCACACAGCGTATGTTCACCGCGTTGGCCGGACCGGCCGCGCCGGCCGTGACGGGATCGGAGTCACCCTCGTCCTCCCGGAGCAGCAGGCTGACGTGAGCCAGGTCGCCCGCATGGTCGGCCACACCGAACAGTTCGTCAGCACGGGGATGAAGGTCGCGCCCGCGAGGCGTGTCTACACCTCCCGTCGCCGCGGCTCGAAATGGGGCCCCTCCCGGCCTCGCCGCAAGATTTAGGGCCAGGGCAGAATGCCGCACTCGGCCTTTCCCGCACGGCGGGACGACCTTCGCAACGTCGCCATCGTGGCGCATGTCGACCACGGCAAAACGACGCTCGTCGACGCGATGCTCTGGCAGTCCGGCTCGTTCCGGGCGAACCAGGACGTGGCCGAGCGGGTCATGGACTCGACCGATCTCGAGCGCGAGAAGGGCATCACGATCCTGGCCAAGAACACGGCCGTGACGATCGGCGACACGAAGGTGAACATCGTCGACACCCCGGGTCATGCCGACTTCGGCGGCGAGGTTGAACGCGGCCTGACCATGGTCGACGGTGTCCTCCTGCTCGTCGATGCGAGCGAAGGGCCGCTGCCGCAGACGCGCTTCGTGCTCCGGAAGGCGCTCGAGGCGCGACTCCCGGTCGTC
>DATHAG010000038.1:0-4302 GCA_035296825.1 Gaiellaceae bacterium
TGAAGACGACCGCGAAGCTCCTGACGAAGGACCTGCACACACGGGATTTTCGAGCGACGCCTGCGAGAGCTAACGGCCTTCCGTTTCATGCCGCGTATCGGCGAGATCGCTCGGTGCGGGGAGTTCGCACGATCGCAAACCGATCGCAAGGCTGAGCCCACGCCGGGTCCGCCGGGCGCGCCCGACGCTAGAGCACCGCTCGCTCAGGGAGGCGCCATCTCTTCGATGAATCCCTCGACGCCCTCGATGAGTCGCTCGACGCGACGATCCGTGACCGTTTGTCCTCCTCCGTGGTCGATGACGTTGCGAATCGCGAGCCACGAGGCCACGTCGGCTCGGTGTGACTCGTCGTAGGCGCCGGCGGCCTTCAAGCCGTCGTTGACGACGGCGAGCTTCACGCCCTGGCCGTTCGCTCGCGTCCGGTCGACGTCGTGCGCGTCAGCGAGGCGGTGGAGTACTGACTTGAGCGCCTCGTCGATCACCGCGGTCACGGCGTCCGCCTTCGCGCCTCGGTCGAGGTCCACGCGGGCCCGCTTGAGCGGGTCATCGACCGACGGCTCGAGCGCCGCACGACCCTGCTCGGTCACGCGGACGTCCTGCATCCCCATGCCCACCACTCTGCCCTGGAGAAGGCCGCCTTCGCGCAGGCGGAGCGCGTCCGTCCACCGCTGCCACTCGTCGGGGTCGTCGCCGCCGATCGGCTTGAGCATCAGGTCGTCTTCCGGAGCTCGCTCGGCAAGCTCGGCGAGGAGCGGGCGCGAAACCCGGCCCCAGCGGCGCTCGTCCCATGGCCCCTCGCGGTACTCGGCGCCCTCGGGAGGCCACTGGCCGAAGTCGCGCAGCGCTTTCGCCGTCAGGCGCCGCATCTAGGCCGGACAAAACCTCCCGGTCCCCTGGGAAATCCATTAGGGTGGGAGAACCCGAGCCAAGGAGGTCGCAGATGGGAGTCCTGATCCGCTTTGCTCCCCGGCGACCGTGACCGCGGAGCAGTACGACGAGACGATCCGTCGTCTCGAGGAGCAGGGGGACTTCCCGCCGGACGGGGCCCACCTACACGTGGCCTTCCACCACGGCGACGGGGGCATCCGAGTCAGCGAGATCCGGGACTCGCGCGAGCAACTCGAAGCTTTCGGCCAGCGCCTCATGCCCGTTCTCGAAGAGGTCGGGATAGATACGGGTGAACCCGAGATTCTCAAGATCCACAACATCATTAGGCGCTAGCTCCCGCCGAGCGCCTGGGCCTCTATGTCGGCCGCGACGATGGCCGCGGCCTCGTGGAAGTGGAGCTCGACGAGCGCGTATTCGCCACCTCTGGTCGAACTCGCTCCGAGTGCCGCTGTGCGGCTCGACGAAGCCAACGTCTCCAAGAGTTGACATGGCGTGGCAGCCACCACAACATCGACCGAAGTGAGCGCTTCACCGGAAGCTCAGACCTGCGCCACCTGTGGCCTCGAGAACCCGCTTTCCGCCCGCTTCTGCGGAGAGTGCGGAGTCAAGCTCGAGAAGCTCGTGAAGTGCGACTCATGTGGAACTCCGAATGCTCTGGGCCAGCGGTTTTGCCACGGCTGCGGATCCTCCCTTGCACCGGCCTCAGATGGCCGGAGCGCCCGACCGACGGCCGTCCCCGGGGGTGCCTCGAAGACCAGTCCTGGGGAGGGGGAGCGTAAACAGGTCACAGTCCTCTTCTGCGACGTCGAGCACTCGATGGAGCTAGCGGCAGGCGTCGACCCCGAGGCGTGGCGAGAGACCATGGAACGCTTCTACGATCTCGTGTGCGAGGGCGTGAAGGGAGTCGGCGGCACCGTTGACAAGTTCACGGGCGATGGGGCGATGGCGTTGTTCGGCGCGCCCGTCAGCTACGAGGACCACGCCCAACGGGCCTGCCAAGCGGCGCTCTGGCTCACACAGCGTCTCGAGGAGTTTGGAGGTGAGGTGTCTCGGCAGTTCGGACGGAAGCTCTCCACTCGCATGGGACTCAACTCCGGCGAGGTCATCGTCGGTGCTGTGGGCGATAGCGAGGAACTCCAGTACACCGCGCTTGGAAGCACCGTCGGCCTGGCCGCGCGGATGGAATCCCTCGCCGAGCCGGGGCGGCCATGTCTCAGCGCGGACACCGCTGCACTCGTCGAGGGCTGGTTCGAGCTCGAGGACCTTGGTCCTGTGGTCGTCAAGGGCATCGAGCGGCCCATTCACACCTACGCGCTTCTTGGGGCAGGACGGGCGCGCACGAGGCTGGAGGCGTCGGCGCCGCGCGGTTTCACGCCCCTCGTCGGACGAGGTCGCGAGCTCTCCCTCCTCGAGGAGGCCCTTAACCAAACCGCCGAAGGCGGCCGCGTCGTCGGCATAGTGGCCGAGCCCGGGACCGGCAAGAGTCGGCTCTGCCACGAGTTCGCCGAGCGCTGCCGCGCGCGAGGGGTCGACGTGACGGTCGGGACGGGCATTGCCCACGGGCGCCACGTCCCGCTCCTGCCCGTGCTCGAGATGCTCCGCGACTTTTTCGGCATCGAGGATGCAGACGACGACGGCGCCGCCCGCGAGAAGGTGGCCGGGCGGCTCCTGCTCCTCGACGAGCGCTTCCGTGACGGGCTCGCGATCCTGTTTGACTTCCTCGGCATCGCCGACCCGGAGCAGGGCGGAGGCAGGGGCGACCCCGAAGCCCGCCAACGCATGCTGTTCGCAATCCTCCGGCGACTGGTCCACGCGCGGGGGACCGAGGGGCCGGCTGTCGTCCTCGTCGAGGACCTCCACTGGCTCGATCCGGGCAGTGAGGCGTTCCTCGAGAACCTGGTCGACTCGCTCCCGGAATCGCGCACGCTCCTCATCGTCAACTTCCGGCCCGAACACCGGGCCGACTGGCTGCATCGCTCTTCGTACGAACAGCTCTCGTTGCGCCCGCTCGGGCGAGAGGAGGCGAGAGCGCTCGCCGGAGAACTGCTGGGCGAAGATCGCTCACTCGAGGGCCTGAGAGAGATGATCGCCGAGCGCACCGGCGGTAACCCGTTCTTCGTCGAGGAGCTGGTTCAGAGCCTCGTCGAGGACGGGAGTCTCGCCGGCACCCGCGGCCACCGCCGTCTCGTCCGCTCAGTCGAGAGTCTCGAGACCCCGGCAACCGTGCATGCGCTCCTCGCAGCGCGCATCGACCGACTCGATCCCGTCGAGAAGTCGACTCTTCAGCTCGCGGCCGTCCTCGGGCCTGAGCTGGCGGAGCCGGTGTTACGGCAGATGATTGACCTCTCCGAGCACGAGCGACGCGACGTCCTATCGAGGCTGTGCCGGGCTGAGCTCCTGTATGAGCGGGGTGTCTATCCCGGCGTCGAGTACGCGTTCAAGCACCCCCTGACCCAGGAGGTGGCCTACCGCTCGCAGCTCAGCGAGCAGCGCGCCCGCGCCCACGCCTCCGCAGCCGACTCGCTCGAGGCGGCCAATCCCGATCGCCTGGATGAGCTCGCAGGGCTCATCGCGAGTCACCGCGAGCACGCCGGAGACGCCGCCTCGGCCGCGCGCTGGCACGCCCGAGCGGCTCACTGGGCGGGCCAGAGCCATCCGGCCGATGCTCTTCGCCACTGGCGGCGCGTTCGCGAGCTTGCCGCGGAGACCGGCGAATCCGAGGAGGCGCGGGGGATGGCGCTCGCCGCCTGCATGTGGACGCTCCAGTTCGGCTGGAGGCTCGGCATGGACGACGACGAGGTCTCGGCCGTCTATGAGCAGGCAACCGATCTCGCCGCGGGAGGTGGGCCGGCGGCGATCGCAGGCGTCGGGGCCGCGTACGCCCTAAGTCGGGGGATGACTGGGCGAGTCCATGATGCCCTAGAGCTCTCGCGCGCGACCCGCGAGCTCGCCGAGGAATTGCCCGTCGAGACCCGCGCGGCCGGCGGCCTGCCGTTCTGGCTTAATACCGCAGGGCGCCCGCGCGAGGCCCTCGAGGAGCTCGATGCAGTTCTCAGGCTGACGGGATCGCGGTGGGAGATCGGGCGGAGCACCCTCGGTTTCAGCGTACCCATCTGGTGCACCCTCTATCGCGGGCTGGTGCTGGTAGACCTCGGCCGACTCGACGAGGCCCAGGAGGCAGTCGAACGGGGAATGGCGCTCGCGCGTGAGCACGGCGAGACCGAGATGCTCGGGTGGGCGGAGAGCACCCTCGGCGCCCTCCCCTATTTTCGGGGCCAAGCCGATCCGGCGGCAATTGCGCATGCTCGCAACGGCGTGGCAATCGCTGAGCGAATCGGAAGCTCCTTCTCGCGCGTCGTCTCCTATGGGTGGCTCGCGCTCGCTCACATCAGCGGCGAGAGTTGGGCGGAGGCA
>DATHAG010000039.1:0-3413 GCA_035296825.1 Gaiellaceae bacterium
GGATCCACGGCCTCGACAAGGTGCCCTTCACGCTGCCGCTACGAAGCGCCATGTTCGGCCGCCTCTCCCGGGAGCAGCGGCTACGTCGCGTCGTCGAGGACGTGCTCGTGGGCTGTGGGCTCTCAGAGGCGTACACCTGGAGCCTGGCCCGCGGAGACATCAATCCCAACGCGCTCCGCCTGCCCGTGCCCATCTCCGCCGAGCACGCGGTGCTCCGGACGAGCCTCCTCGAAGGCCTCCTCGACGCGGCCAGGCTGAACGTGGACGCCGGGAACCAGGACATCCGGCTGTTCGAGATCGCCCGGGTCTATCTCCCAATCGAGGAGGAGGAGCTTCCTGACGAGCGCTGGCACGTAGGTGCAGTGCTGGAGGGCGGGTTCTCAGCGGCGAAAGGGGTCGCCGAGACGCTTCACCGCGCCCTGCACGTCGAGGCGCGCTTCGAGCGGGATGCGGAGCCGTTCCTCCATCCGGGCAAGGCCGCCCGCGTCGAGTCCGGCTGGCTGGGTGAGGTTCACCCGAACGTCCTCGAAGGCGGTTGGGGCGCGTTCGAGCTCGACCTGGCAACGCTCTTCGCCGGCATTCCGGAGCGGATCCACTACGAAGATGTGATCACCTATCCGGCCGTGCACCAGGATCTCGCATTCGTCGTGCCCGAGGACGTGCTGGCCGGCGACCTGATCGCCGCGGCGCACGAGGCCGCCGGGCCGGAGCTTCGTGAGGCGAACGTGTTCGACGTCTACCGGGGCGGCCAGATCCCCGAGGGAAACAAATCGGTCGCGCTGAGCGTCGCGTTCCAGTCGCCAGAGCGCACACTCGCGGACGAAGACGCGAGGTCGATCCGCGAGCGGATCGTCGCGGCGCTCGCGGAGCGCTTCGGCGCCGAGCTTCGAGCCTAGCCCCCGGCTACCGACAATCAGCGCCGGCCAAAGAGTCGGCGCAGGAAGCCGCCGGGCGCGTCGGCCGGATTCACGCGGACCACCGGCTCGTCCTCGTACTCGTCGAGCCGATCGAATTCGTCCTGCGTGAGGTCGATCTCGACCCGGCGCGGCCAGATGCCCGTCACCCCCTCCGAGGGGACGAACTTCGGCTTTCCGAGCAAGCCCTTCGATACGGCGAGTCCCGTAAAGACGTCGGCGTTGGGATCCCCGACCACCTTGCTCACCTTTCCGACCGCGAAGCCGTCCGACGTGAACACCTCGGCGTCCGCCTCGATCGCCTTCCACGAAACCTGCGGCTGGGGGGGTGTGCTCATACCGATCGCCCTGCGATCCGCCAGACCGGGCCCTGAGTGGCGGCGGGGTGATCGTCCGAGACGACCCTGAGCACCGCGAGCCTCCCCGTGATCGCTTCGGCATCCAGGCGCTCGAGGCAGCGTCTTGCCATGCCGGCCGAGACCCCGTACCCGAGCTCGCGTGCGACCCGGAAGCGGAGTGCCGTCAACTCCCCCAGGCGGGCGGGGTTCGCGGGTGCCATGAGTAGCGCGGCCCGCTCGATGTAGTCCGACGAGTCGAGTACGACCTCCGCATAGCAATGCGACCAGTCCGGAGGAAACGTCTCGACGAGCGCATCCCAGGCGGCGGCAAGACTCGCTCGCGTCTCGGCAGGACGCGGAGCGGTCGAAGACAGCACCTCGTCGGAGCCGATGACGACGAGCCGTCCGCGGATCCCCTCCTGGTCGAGCCGCGTGAGCACGCGGCGGACGAGCTCGGCGCTCGCCCCCACGGGCGTCGGGCCGTTATACACGTCGAGGACGTAGCCGCCGGCGCTGCGCCCGGGCGTCGCCGGTGCGAGGATCAAGCCCGCGCGGCCCAGGTCTTCCGGCTCCTCGACCTTGAGCTCGAGGCGGGCATGCATCCAGTCCCGTGGCAGGCCGTCCAGAATTTCCGTCGCCCGCTCCGCCAGTGCCACGGCCCGGATCTTAGTCTGTCTTGCTAGCGTGTCCGCGAGTTGGCCACGGTCGAGCAGAGGGGGCAGACCCTCTCTCCGGAGCGGCTCAGGGAGTTCCTCCGCGAGATGCTCCTGATCCGTCGCTTCGAAGAGAAGGTCGAGGAGCGTTTTCGGGCAGGCGAGCTGCCCGGGTTCTTGCATGTCGCGATCGGCCAGGAGGCCATCGCGGTCGGCGTCTGCAAGGCCCTCGAGGACGGTGACGTGATCGCCTCGACGCACCGGGCTCACGGGCACACGCTGGCGAAGGGAACCCACCCGAACGAGGTCATGGCCGAGCTCTACGGCAAGGTCGAGGGCTGCAGTCACGGGTACGGCGGCTCCATGCACCTCTACGACGTCGAGCGCGGAAACCTTGGTGCGAACGCAGTCGTGGGCGGAGGACTGCCGGCGATCACGGGAGCCGCCCTCGCGTTCAAGATGCGCGGCGAGCCTCGCGTCGCGGTCGCCTTCTTCGGTGACGGCGCCACCAACATCGGCACCTTCCACGAGTCGTTGAACCTTGCCCAGCTCTGGTGCGTGCCGGCCGTCTTCGTGTGCGAGAACAACCACTATGCGGAGTCGACCCCGGCCGCCCAGCAGCTTCCGATCGAGGACCTGGAGCAGCGCGCCGTCGCTTTCGGGATGACCTCCATGAAGGTCGACGGCCAGGACGTCGAGGCGGTCTACAAGGCGACGAAAAAAGCCCTGGAGCACGCGCGCGAAAGCAAGGGCCCGGTCTTCCTCCTCTGCGAGACGTTTCGCCTTACGGGTCACTACGTTGGCGACCCGCAGGTCTACCGCCCGAAGGAGGAGGTGCGCGAGGTTCGCGCCAAGCACGACCCGCTCCCGAAGCTCCGCGAGAAGCTGGAGATCTCGGACGACGACTGGGACGAGCTCGACCGCGAGGTGACCCAGCTCGTGGAGGGCTCGGTGGAGTTCGCGAAGAGCGGGACGGATCCAAAGCCGGAGGACGCCCTCAAGAATGTCTACGCGTAGCGTCCAAAGCTGATGCCCGAAACCACGTACCGCGAGGCGATCCGCGATTCGATGAGCGAGGCGATGCGCCGGGACGACGACGTCTTCGTCATGGGCGAGGACATCGCCGAGATGGGCGGCTCCATGGGCGTCACCCAGGGGATGCTCGAAGAGTTCGGGCCGGACCGGGTGCGGAACACGCCGATCTCCGAGATGGCCATCGTCGGTGCCGGGATCGGTGCCGCCCTGCAGGGCATGCGCCCGATCGTGGAGATCATGTACCAGGACTTCACGACGCTCGCGATGGAGCAGCTCGTGAGCCAGGCGGCGAAGCATCGGTACATGTCCGGCGGTCAGCTCTCCGTGCCGCTGACGGTCCGAACCCAGGGCGGAGCCGGGTGGTCACCCGGCGCGCAGCACGCGCAGCAGCTGGAGGCGTGGTTCGTCCACGTGCCGGGGCTGAAGGTGGTCTTCCCCTCGACTCCAGCGGATGCCCAAGGGCTGCTGTGGTC
>DATHAG010000040.1:0-5015 GCA_035296825.1 Gaiellaceae bacterium
TGGGTGAGAGCAAGACGAAGACGAGTTCGAAGAAGAGCTCAGTGGCCTCATCGGCGCTCGCGTGAGGCTCACTAGCGCCGCGACGCTTATCTCCGAGCCCTCCATTTGGTGGCCGTTTCCATCGCCGGTGTGTGGGTCAAAGTGCTGGACAGCAGCTCTTTCGAGACGGGCGCCGCACCCGGTCGGACGGCCGCCCTTTCCGGACCCACCCCGCGAACTTGTTGGTGATGTCGGAGTGCGACGAACTCAGGGTGCGCGAGTGTGACTGACTGCGGCGGTCTCGAAAACCGTTACAGGCCGGTAAGGTCTGTCGAGGGTTCGAATCCCTCCCCCTCCGCTTACGCTCGCGAAGAGCCTGCTTAGAGGCGGTTTTCGCCCGGCTCATTTCGCCCGACCCGGAGAGCTACCCAAACGCGAGAAGACGCCCCGTCGGCCGGAAATCGCGGTGTGCGGGCACTCCTGACGATCGCAAGTCGATCGCACGGGACGCCGAGCCGCGGCGACTTTGGCCGCACTAGTTTCTTCACCCGCCGCCGGCCAGAGCTTCATTCCACGCGCGCCCACCGAGCCCCGACCCCCCCGCTCGCACGAGGCGCGCCCTGGCGAGCCCGTCTAGGGCGCGTCGTAAGAACCACGCCCATCGGAGAGCGTTCTAATCGACCCTGGGCGGACTTCTACCGTGCGGCCGCGCTGCGTCCAAAGCAGGGACGGGAGCGAGCCAGCACCCCGATACGGAGACCCGTGAGACGCCTGCCCAAGCCGATGCTGCCGGTCGCAGCCATCCTCCTCCTCCTCGTCGGGTTCCTCTCGCTCGGCCTCCTGTCATCCGCCCTGGGCGACGAGCGGACCGTCGGCGGGCCGCCGGCGGAGGGCAAGCCCGCGCCGCACGAGCGGCCGGTGTGAACCCCGTGGCGCCGAGGTCGGCTGCACGCAGGTCGAGTCCGGTCGGCCGCCCTTGAGGGATAGTCGGACGCGGCCTCGTCGAACGGCAACTGGCCGATGAACCCCGCCGAGCTTCGGGAACACTGCCTCTCGTTCAACGGAGCTGAGGAGACGTTCCCGTTCGGCCCCAACACCTCGGTGTTCAATCGGCCCGGCGAGGCGGGTCGCTCCCTATGGAGCCGCCGCGAAAAGTCTCCGCTCGTCGGCGACTCCCCTAAGCCTCTTCTCGCCGCGGTCCACGAACCGGATCCCCGACCCGGCAACGAGGTCCTTGACCGTGCTCGAGACGAGCACTTCGCCCGGGGCGGCGAGGCTTGCGACGCGCGCCGCGATGTGGACCGCGATCCCGCCGACGTCCCCATCCATCAGCTCGACCTCGCCGGCGTGGAGGCCGATCCGGTCCTCGAGGCCCAAGGAGCGGGCGGCCTCTGCGATCGAGTGAGCACAGCGGATCGCCCGTGCCGGGCCGTCAAAGGTGGCGAGAAAGCCGTCGCCCGTAGTCTTGACCTCGTGCCCGCCGAAGCGTGTGAGCGCGCGCCGCACCGCCGCGTGATGCGCTGAGATCAGTGCTCGCCAGCGCGTGTCCCCGAGCTCGGCGGCTCGCTCCGTCGAGCCGACGATGTCCGAGAACATCACCGTGGAGAGCACGCGGTCGGGCTCGGGCGTCGAGCGGGCACCGGTGAGAAACTCCTCGATCTCGCCGACCACGGATTCCGAGTCGCCGGCCCACGGGGCGTGGTCAATCCCGGGAAGCTCGACGTACCGCGCGCCGGGGATCTGAGCGGCGAGCTCCTGCCCCGCGCGCCGATTGACGACCCGGTCGCCGCGTCGGTGCAGGACGAGCGTCGGAACGTGGATCGTAGGCAGGATGGCTCGCACGTCGATGTCGAGAAACATCTCGAAGATCTGCTGGACCATCGCGGGGCTCGCCGCGGTGCGCTCCATGCGCGCGGTGAACTCGATCGTCTCGGGATCGTCGGCGAAGCTGGGAGCGAAGAGCTCGACCATCCCCTCTGCCTGCTGCCCCCAGCACGGGACGATGAACTCGGCGGCCGACTCGCGGAGCGCCTCCGCTGGCGAGGCCCAGGGGTAGTCGGGCGCCTCAGTCGTTCTCCCCATTGCGCCGTGGAGCACCAGGGCGGTCGCGCGCTCGGGGTGGGTGGCCGCGAAAAGGACGCTCATCGGCCCGCCCTCGGAAATCCCGAAGAGGGCGGCCCGCTCAGCTCCCGCCGCGTCCATGACCGCTCGGACGTCGTCGACCCGCTGCTCCAAGGTGGGCACCTCGGCGACGGGGTCGGACAGCCCGGTCCCGCGCTTGTCAAAGATGATCAGCCGCGAAAAGGAGCTGATTCGCTCGAAGAGGCGAGCGAATGGGGGCGACTCCCATTGAAGCTCGAGGTGGGTGGCGAAGCCGAGGACAAGAACCAGGTCGACCGGCCCGTCTCCGACGATCTGGTAGGCGATCGAGGCGTCGCCGGACTTGGCGTAGTGCGTCGGCGGAGTTCTCATTTGTCACGCAACAGGACAACCGGTCGCCCGATCTGCCGGAAGCCGCCCTGTGCGGGCGCTCCCGACGACCGCAAGACGATCGCACGGCGCAGCTGCAGATTTCGGCCATGCTGTCGTTTCGCGCGCCTCACAACTCGTGCGGGCGACGTACCGCACCGAGCGTCACTCTTGCCTGCCCGGCAACAGGGGTCCGCCCCGCAGTGGTTGCTCCTCCGCGACGCGCCGTTCGTTGTCTCGCAGCCGCGGCTCGTAGTGCGAGAAGAACACCTTCCCCACGAGCTCGCGCCGGCTGCGTACGCCGGTCTTCTCGAAGACGCTTTTCAGGTGCTCCTGGACAGTGTGAGGCGAGACGTAGAGGCGGTCGGCGATTCGCGTCGTCGAATGGCCGGCAAGGACGTGGCGAGTCACGTCCTGCTCACGCTCGGTCAGCCCATAGGCGGCCATGAGCAGCGGCGTGATGCGGGCCGGGTGAGCGGCTTCGACGATCACCGCGACGCGTCGGGCCCCGCCGGCCACGAGCGACGCGCCGTGGAGCAAAATCCACCGTCCTTCGGTCGACAGCACCCTTGCGATCGCCACCTCGCCCGGTGCGCTCTCGCTCTCCGCGGTACGCAGCGCGCGACCGGCCACCGCGAGGATCGATGGCGGCAGCTTTCCTTCACCGTACCAGTCACCGTCAGGTAGCTCCGCGAGCCACGTGTCTCCACCCGGGGTGAGCGATTCGACGTGCCAGTCCTCGTCGAGTACCACGAGGCCGGGCGCCTCGGGGCCTTCGGGATCCGAAGCCTCTCCGACTAGGAGCCCTCGGCGAGCGCCCTCCGCGAGCGGGGCCGAGGCGCTCCGCAAGAACTCGAGCTCCGCCTGGTCGAAGTGGGGCTGCCCCGGCTCGCGATAGAGGCCTAGGACTCCCCACGCCTCCCCGGCGGAGGTACGCAGGGCTACGAGCAGCTCCTGGTCGCCTCCGTACTGGATGTTCGCCTGCCACCGGGGGCTCGCGCTCGGATCGCCTCCGCACGCCTCGTGCAACGTCGAGAGTCCCCGCTGCGAACGCGCGACGCCTGCCATGTCATGGAAGTCGTCCCCGTAATACTCGTGGGCGAGCCACTCAGGCGGGAGATCGGGGATCTGCCCGTGGTCGTAGTGGCTCGTGACGAGTAGCGACGCGGGATCGAGCGTGAACCAGCAGGGCGCCATGTAGTGCGGCACGATGCTCGACACGGCTTCGGCCGCCGCGTCCCAAAACGCGCGCAGGTCGAGCCCCCTGCCTGACAGCGAGGCGATCTGGTCCATCGCGCGCTCCCTTGCGTAAGAGCCCACGGACGCATCCTAAGGCGTCCACGGCGCAGGCGAATATACCAGCTATCTGGTATGGCCCGGCGCGAACAGCGGGCATAGCTTCCGGCCCAGATGACGCCAGGAGCACACACTCCCGAGGAGCTCGAGTCCCTGCTCGAGGACGCCTTTGTGACGGGCGATGCCGAGGGGGTCTTCGACATGTTTCAGGAGGGCGCAGTGCTGGTCGCCGGAGTGGAGCCGCGAGAAGCCCGTGGTGTCCACGCAATCCGGCGGCTCGTCGAGGTCCTCCTCGACAGAAACGAGACCTACGTGGCCGAGCCGAGCCGAGTCGTGCAGGCGCGCGACACCGCGCTCGTGCTCGGAGAGGCGGGGCTCAACGTCGTCCGCCGCGGCGGCGGCGGAGCCTGGCAGTACGCGATCGCGCTCCTGTCTTCTCACCAAGCGGCCCCAGACGAGGAGGAGAGATGACCCAGCAGATCGACACCGCGCTTGCACCCGAGGTGGTTCGGACGGGAGAGGGAGAGGCGCGCTGGTGGTTCGGCGCGCTGGCCGAGATCAAGGCCACCGCGGCCGACACGGGCGGACAGATGACGATCGTCGAGGTGACCGAGCACCCCGGTGCCGAGGCGCCGCTGCACGTCCATCACCGCGACGACGAGGGCTTCTGGGTCCTCGAGGGCGAAGTCACCTTCGAGGTGGGAGAGACGACGATCGAGGCGAGTGCCGGCGACTACGTCTTCGGCCCGCGCGACATCCCCCATCGCTTCACGGTCGGCGATCGGGGCTGCCGGATGCTTTTCGTCCTGGTTCCCGGCGGCTTCGAGGAGCTGGTGAGGGCGACGAGCGATCCGGCGCCGACCCGAACCCTGCCGCCGCTTCCCGAGGAGGAGCCGAGCCAGGAGGAGATCGAGGGAATCAAGGCGACCGTCAAGGAGCTTGGCTACGAGCTGCTCGTCTGAGCAGGCCGCGACATGAAACCACTCAGGAGGCGATATGCAACGACTGACGATCATTCGCACGTCCGGGGACCCCGACGAGCTGCTCGCGTCGAAGCGCGAGCACATCGACCCGGTGATGAAGCGCAAGGCCGATCAGTACGGTCACCTTCTCCACATCACCACGCGGGCGGATGACGGTCTTGTCGTCATCAACCTATGGCAGAGCGAGGAGGGCTCGCAGCAGGCGTGGGAGGACCCGGAGATCCAGGAGGCCCGTCAGGCAGCCGAACGGAACGGGGCGTCGACCGGCGAGACCACCTTCGAGCACTA
>DATHAG010000041.1:0-6252 GCA_035296825.1 Gaiellaceae bacterium
GAGACGCTCGCTCTCCTCGTACCAGGCATCCATCGAATGCCAGTCGAAGGAGTAGTACGCGCGCGTGTCCGGGGATCCCGGCTTCGGATCAAGGTACCTCCAGGCCGCGCACGGGGCGACGTTCTCGCCGACGACGGCGTCCCAGTACGTCGCCGTCCCCTTGTAGGGCGACTCGGTGACGTAGTCGGTCGGGACCAGCAGATCTTCGCGGACGTCCTCGGCTGGGAAGTAGTAGACCGGCAGGAAGCCGTGCTGGCGCAGGAGCATCATGCGACTCGAAGAGGCCAGCCATTCGCCGCCGAACCGGACACCCACCCGGCGCGGACTCTCGATCCACTCGCTCTCCCATGGCGGTAGCCTGACCATGCTCGTCAAGGATAGGAGACTGGGCCGGCCTCTCGGCGAGACCAAACAAGCCTAGCCACAGCACGTCGAAACAGGCAGATGCAAGCAGGGTCGCCGTTTGACCGTCTCCGGCGACAGGCGTATAACGACGGTCACGGCGTCGTCAATCGACGCCACTCGACAAAGGAAAGGTGTGAGAGATGAGTGAGCGGCAGCGAGAAGTCGATGCCTTCCGGCGCCAGCAAGGCGAGCGCGAGAACCATCTCATCGACGAGTACGTTGCGGGCAGGGTCACCCGGCGCGACTTCATCCGGCGGGGAACCATGATCGGAATGTCGATTCCCGTCGTCGGCTGGCTCGCGGCTGCGTGCGGGGGGTCAGATGAACCGTCGGGAACAGGGGCGGCCACAACGGCTCCGGAGGGCCAGGCCGGCGGGACGTTCAAATTCGGTCTCACGACGCCGAGCTCGGGGCTCGATCCGATCACGGTCGCGGACGCGGGCGGCCTTTGCCTGAATGGCCAGACAGGGGAGTATCTCTCCTACTCCCTCGGTGATCCGGAGCTCCAGCCGAGGATCGCAGAGAGCTGGGAGGCGAACGACGACGCCACCGTCTGGACGTTCAAAATCCGCCAGGGCGTCACGTTCAACGACGAAGCCTCCACGCCGATGACCGCGGCGGACGTCGCGGCGACGTTCAACCGTCTCGCCGACCCCAAGAACAAGTCCAACGCCCTCTCGGTCTTTCAGGGCGTGCTGAGCGGGGGCGGCGTGTCGGCGCCGGACGACACGACCGTCGTCTTCGAGCTCGACGCGCCGAACGGCTCCTGGCCCTTCCTCGTCTCGTCGGACAACTACAACGCCATCATCCTGCCGGAGAACTACGAGGGAGACTGGGAGAAGACGTGGATCGGGACCGGACCCTGGAAGCTCGACTCCTACACTCCGAAGGTCGGGGCCTCACTCGTCCGGAACGAAAACTACTGGGGCGAAAAGGCCCTCCCCGACCGCGTTGAGATCACTTTCTACGACGACGCGGCGGCGGCCGTCCTTCTCCTGCAGGGGAAGCAGGTCGACGCTCTCGACGCAACCAACATCGCGAACGGCCGGGCGATCATCAACGACAAGGACAACTTCACGATCATCCGGATCAACGGCTCGACCCACCGACAGCTCTCGATGCGGTGCGACCAAGAGCCGTTCAAGGACAACCGGGTGCGGCAGGCGGTCGCGCTCACCCTCGATCGCCAGGGAATCATCGACGGGCTCTTCGAGGGCTACAGCGATCTCGGGAACGACAGCCCGTTCGCACCGGTCTTCGCCGCGACGAACAAAGACGTGCCACAGCGAGAGAAGGACATCGAGCAGGCGAAGCAGCTCATGGCCGACGCCGGCGTGCCAAACGGCTTCTCGGTGCAGATGAACGCAATCAAGACGGGCGAGGTGCCGCAGTACGCCCAGATCGTGCAGAACTCGGCCAAGGAGATCGGGGTCGACATCAAGCTCCTGATTCAGGATCCGACGACGTACTACGGCGACGCAGTGTTCGGCAAGTCGCCGTGGCTCGACTCCGTCATGAGCCTCGTCGACTACGGGCACCGCGGCGTTCCGAACGTGCTTCTTGGCGCACCGCTCCTCTCCGACGGCGTCTGGAACGCCGCTCACTTCAAGAACTCGGAGTACGACGGCCTGGTGAACGACTTCTACGCCGAGCCCGACATCGGCCGGCAGCAGGAGATCGCGGGGAACATCCAGACGCTCCTGCTCGAGGAGACGCCGATCATCTTTGCGTACTTCTACAACATCCTGACCCCGACCCTGAAGAACGTGTCAGGAGTCGTCCCCACGGCCATCAACCACCTGTTCGTCGACCGCGCAACGAAGGCGTAGAACCGACGTCTGGGTGCCCGGCGCGAGCCGGGCACCCACCGAGGACATAGATGCTCACTTTTCTTGCCCGCCGCTTCGCGCTCGCCCTCGTGACTCTCTGGCTCTTGAGCATCATCGTGTTCGTCGGCGCCCAGGTCCTGCCCGGAAACCCCGGCCGGGCCATACTCGGACCGTTCGCTGACGACGGCGCCGTCGAGCAGCTGAACCACGAGCTCGGCTTTGATCAACCGCTACTGACCCGCTACTGGGACTGGCTCTCGGGCTTCATCCACGGCGACATGGGCACCTCGTACGTCTATAACGCGCCCGTGTCGGACTTCATCGGCGACGCACTGGTCAACTCGATCCAGCTTGCCGCTTTTGCCCTCATCATCGTCATCCCAGTCAGCATCGTCGGAGGCGTGATTGCCGCGCTCAAGGTTGGACGGCTCATCGACCGAACGATCACGGTGGCCGGGCTCTCGCTCGCGGTGGTGCCCGAGTTCGTCACGGCGATCGTCCTGATTCTCGTCTTCGGCATCTGGCTCGAGCTGCTGCCTGTTACCGCGGCCGCGCCCGCCGACGTCGGCTTCTTCGAAGGGCTCAAGTACCTCCTCTTGCCAGCTCTCGCCCTGACCGCGGTCCTGTTCGGCTACATCGCGCGCATGGCCCGCGCCGGAACCGTCACCTCACTCGACTCCGACTACGCCCGCACCGCCGTCCTCAAGGGGCTTCCCTGGCGGACCGTGCTCGGGCGCCACGTCCTCCGCAACTCGCTCCTTCCGACGATCACGGTCATCGCCGTTCAGGCCGGCTTCATGATGGGCGGGCTCGTCGTGATCGAGCGCATCTTCAACTACCAGGGAATGGGCCTCCTGATCTTCAACGCCGCCACCCGCAAGGACTTTCCGATGCTCCAGTCGGCGATCCTGACAATCGGCATCATCTTCATCATGATGACGCTCGTCGCCGACATCCTCACGTCGCTCCTAAACCCGCGGATTCGAGTCTCGAGGGCCGAGTCGTGACTGCCACCACGCCCTCGGTCGAGCCCGGAAGCGCGCTCCCGGTCGACACCTCGGAGCTCCGCCGGGCCCGGCGCGAAACGTTCCGCGCCCTGCTCCGCTCGAAGACGTTCCTGGTCGGGCTGCTTATCGTCGGCTTCTGGGTCTTCTGCGCCGTCTTCGGCAACCTGATCGCTCCGGAAGACCCTCTCCAGACCAACTCGTCGGTAACCCTAAAGGCGCCGTCGGCCGAGCATCTGTTTGGTACCGACGCGCTCGGCCGAGACATCTTCTCACGCGTCCTCGTCGGCTCCCGCGACATCATCACCGTCGCGCTGCTCGCCACCATCCTCGGAACCGTGGCAGGAACCGGCCTCGGGCTCGTGATGGGCTACTTCCGCGGACTCGTCGACGAAGTGATCTCGCGGGTCGTCGAGGCCTTCTTCGCCCTGCCGATCGTGATCGTGGCGCTGCTCGCACTGACCGCGCTTGGGCCGTCGAACATCACGGTCATCGTCGTCATCGGCCTCGTCTTCACGCCGCTGATCGCCCGGACGGTGCGCTCCGCCGTCCTGTCGGAGCGCGAGCTCGAATATGTCTCCGCCGCCAAGCTACGAGGAGAGCGAACCCCTTACATCCTGTTCGTCGAAATCCTCCCGAACGTCCTCCCGCCGGTTATCGTCGAGTTCACCGTGCGGCTCGGATACGCGATCTTCACCGTCGCCACGCTCTCGTTCCTCGGCTTCGGCATCCAACCTCCGACGCCGGACTGGGGCCTGCAGATCGCGGAGTCGTACGGCCTCATCGGAGGCGGCTTCTGGTGGACAGCACTCTTCCCCGCTCTCGCGATCGCGACCCTGGTGGTCGGCGTGAACCTGATCGCCGATGGCGTCCAGTCGGTGCTCGAGCGATGAGCGTGAATCCGTCGAGCGCGCTCGACGTCGTCGATCTCGACGTCGCCTACCGGGTGAGGGGGCGGGAGCGCCAGGTGCTACGCGGCATCTCGTTCTCGATCGCGAAGGGCGAGAGCTACGGCCTGGTAGGCGAGTCCGGATGTGGGAAGTCGACCGTCGCGTTCGCGATCGTCCGTCACCTGGCTCGAAACGGGAGGATCAGGGACGGCCGCGTGCTCATCGACGGCCGCGACCTGCTCACGCTCTCACGGGCCGAGCTTCGTGAGATGCGCTCGAAAGCGGTCTCGATGGTCTACCAGGATCCCGGCCGCGCTCTCAACCCCTCCATCCGTGTCGGGCGCCAGATCGCCGAGGTGTTCGAGGTCCTGGGCGGCGAGCGGAAGGAATCCCTCGAACGGGCGGAGGAGATGCTCCGCAAGGTGCAGATCGCAGACGCCGGCTCGGTCATGCAGCGCTACCCCCACCAGCTCTCCGGGGGGATGCAGCAGCGAGTGGTGATCGCGATGGCGCTAGCCCCCGATCCCACGCTGCTGATCCTCGACGAGCCCACCACGGGCCTCGACGCCACCGTGGAGGCGGAGGTGCTCGACCTCGTGGCGAACCTTCGGCAGGAGTTCGGGGCCAGCGTCCTCTTCATCTCCCACAACCTCGGCGTGATCGCGAAGATGTGCGATCGCGTCGGCGTCCTCTACGCCGGGTCGCTCGTGGAGGAAGGCCCTGCGCGGGCGCTCTTCGACGATCCCCACCACCCGTATACCGTCGGCCTCCTCCGCTGCATCCCACGGGGCGGAATGCGCAAGGATCAGGGGCGCCTCGACTCGATCCCCGGCTTCCTCCCTCCGCCCGGTGCTCACCTCCCCGGCTGCGTTTTCGCCGACCGGTGCCCGCTCGCCGACGACCGCTGCCACACGGAGCCGCCGCCGCCCGTGCCACTCCCCGGCGGCCGAGTGACACGGTGCTTCTACCACGAGCAGGCTCAGAGCATCCCCCGGCAGACTCCTGAGGATCTTCCGCCGGTTCCCCGCGATCCTTCCATCGCACCCGTGCTCCGAGCTTCGGACGTCTCGAAGACGTTCCGGCAGGGGATCAGCCAGATCCACGCGCTCTCGGGCGTCTCCGTCGAGCTCTGGCCGGGTGAGACGCTCGGCCTCGTAGGCGAGTCGGGAAGCGGGAAGACGACGTTTGCGCGCGTCCTACTCGGGATCACGAAGCCGGATGCAGACTCCATGCTCGTCCTCGACGACCATGCCCTGCCGGGCACGACGGGAAAGCGCACGCGAGACGACATCCGTGCAATCCAGATCGTGTTCCAGAACCCCGACCAGGCGCTGAACCAGCGGCACGCCGTGAAGCGCATAGTTGGACGCGCGCTCGAGCGGCT
Source organism: Gaiellaceae bacterium (assembly GCA_035296825.1). GTDB lineage: Bacteria > Actinomycetota > Thermoleophilia > Gaiellales > Gaiellaceae > DASQGA01. Next base: position 5,513 of record DATHAG010000041.1, read on the forward strand.
GGCAGGCCTGCACGGGCGCAAGCGCGACGACCGCATGGTCGCGCTGACGCGTTCAGTCCGCCTCGACGACCGCTACCTGTCGGTTCGACCCGCCTCGCTGTCGGGGGGGCTGAAGCAGCGGGTCGCGATCGCACGAGCGTTCGCCGGCAACCCCCGGATCGTGGTCTGCGACGAGCCAACGTCAGCCCTCGACGTCTCCGTCCAGGCGGCGATCCTGAACCTGCTCGGGGAACTCCAGCGAGATGAACAGACGTCATACATCTTCATCTCGCACGACCTCGGCGTCGTCCGCTACCTGTCGGACCGGATCGCTGTTCTCTACCTCGGGCGGCTGATGGAGGTCGGGGCGGCCGAACGCGTCTTTGACGGGCCTCATCACCCTTACACCGAAGCCCTCCTATCGGCGATCCCGACGATCGAGGGCGAGGAGCGGCCGCGTATCCGTCTGGAGGGTGACATCCCGAGTGCGGCCGACCCCCCTTCCGGTTGCGTCTTCCACACCCGCTGCCCGCGCAGGATCGGCGAGATCTGCGACACGGAGGAGCCTCCGCTCGCGGAGGTCGAGCCGGGCCACTTCATGCGCTGCCATATTCCGATCGACGAGCTTCGGCGCCTGCAGGTCGCTCCACCTCCGCAGCGCGCTCCGACGGAAACCGTGCCCTCGAGCGCAGCGTGAGGATCTCCACTCCCAGTTGAGCGCACAGAGCGTCGCTCTCACTTCCGACCCGGTCACCGTCGAG
>DATHAG010000042.1:0-2151 GCA_035296825.1 Gaiellaceae bacterium
GAACCGTGCCCGGTCGACGATCCCTATGCCGCGCTCTGGAGCGAATGAGGGCGAGCGAGCCACTGAGAACGGGAGCATTTATCGGCACGGCGAGCCGCGCGCGGACGGCGACGGGCTTTGAGTCTGTTCTCTCCCGAATCGCCTCCGGCGCCGCCGAACGCGATGCCCGCCCGGCTTTTCCCGAGGGCCCTTTTAGAGATCTCGCGGCGTCCGGAGTCCTTGCAATGGCCGCACCTGACCCCCACGACGGGAGCAAGCGCTGCTCATCGTTCGCCGAGGAGTGGAGGGTGCTGCGCGCCGTCGCGCGGGCCGACGGTTCGGTCGGCAGGATCCTCGACGGCCACTTCAACGGCGTCGAGCGCGTCTCGGTGTTGGCTCCCGAACCGTTGCGCTCCAGGGAACTCGCGGCCCTCGCCTCCGGGCGCCTCCGGCTCGGGGTCTGGGGTGCCGATCCCATAACCGGGGAGGGGACACCGGCCCGGCTCGTCACGACTGGGGGCGGCTACTCTCTCCAGGGCGTCAAGACGTTCTGCAGCGGCGCGACGGGACTCGACCGCGCGCTCGTGGCCGTCTGCGCGCCGGCGGGGGAGCCGGCAGGTTCCCCGCTGCTCGCGTACGTTGACCTCTCCGAGGGCGTAGAGATCGATGACGGTTGGTTCAAGGCGTCGGGGATGCGCTCTTCGGAGAGCCACCGCGTCGTCTTCGAGGGAGCCCCGGTGCTCGCGGTGCTCGGCGAGCCGGGGGAGCTCGTGCGCGAGCCGTACTTCGGCCGCGACGCGATCCGGACGGCCGTCACCTGGGCCGGCATCGCCGACTCGGCGGTGGAGGGAGCCCTGGACACCCTCGCCGCGAAGAGCGCGGGTAGGCCGCCCGACCACCTTGTCTCCCTGGCGGCGGGCCGGATGCTCGCCTCGCGGGGCACGATAGACCGCTGGCTCGAGCACGCCGCTTCGTTCGTCGACACGAACCCCGAAGCCTCGACGGCCCACTTCTCGACCCAGCTTCGCGAGTCCATCGCCGCCGCCGCGCGCGACATCCTCGACGTGGCGGCCCGCGCCGTTGGCTCTCACCCCTTCGCGACCGCCTCGGATCTGGATCGCGCCCGACGGGATCTCGAGCTCTTTCTGCTCCAGCACCGGCTCGAACCGGCCCTCGCCCGGATCGGCAATAGGGCCATCGAGGAGAGAGAGGCCCGGGCGTGAGGCGGGAGCGGCTCGACCGCGACTACTTCGAGAATCTCTACGCCCGGTCCACGGACCCCTGGGGCTTCGAGACGAGCGAGTACGAGCGCAGGAAGTACAAGCGCACCCTCGAGTCGCTCGGAGACCGCAGGTTCCGCCGGGCGTTCGAAGCCGGCTCATCGATCGGGGTCTTCACAGTGATGCTCGCGCCGCGCTGCGACGAGCTGCTCGCCGTGGACACCTCGCAGAAGGCCGTCGAGATCGCCGGAGAACGCCTCGCCGAACACCCTCGCGTGCGCGTCGAGAGGCGTACGCTCCCGGAGGAGATGCCGGCGGGACCCTTCGACCTCATCGTCGCCTCGGAGGTTCTGTATTACTGGCCGCAAGAGGTCGTGCTCGAGGCGCTGCGCCGCTTTGAAGGAATCCTCGCGCCGGAAGGCGTCCTCGTCGCCGTCCACTGGCGCAAGGAGACCAGGACCTACCCGCTGCAGGGCGACGAGGTGCACGAGTTGCTCGTCCGGCACACGCGCCTCGCGAACGTGAGGACCATAAAGGAACCGGAGTACCGACTCGACGTCTTCGAGGACGCGTGAGAGAGCACGAGAGGCTCGTGATAATCGGGGGCGGACCGGGGGGGCTGTCGACCGCTCGTGCCTACCGTGAGGCCGGAGGCCGGGCCAGGGTGACCTTGCTCTCGGCGGAGCCGTACCCGCCCTACCAGCGTCCCCTGCTGACCAAGGAGTACCTGCGGGGCGAGATGGGGCGTGACGACCTGCCGATCGAGGTTCCACGTTGGTATGGCAAGAACGGGGTCAAGCTCCAATTGGCGATGCGGGTCGAATCCCTGGATACGGAGCGTGCCATCGTGGAGACCGAGAGAGGCGAGATCCGCTACGACGCCTGCGTACTCGCTACCGGCTCCGAGCCGATGCGCCTGCCCGTGCCCGGTGCGGACGACCCGGAGATCCTG
>DATHAG010000043.1:0-17511 GCA_035296825.1 Gaiellaceae bacterium
CCGTCGGAAGGGCTGCCTGCGGAAGCCCGAAGACCGAGCTGACCGTGGTCGCGGAAGATCTTCCACCGGGACCGTACGCAACCACCTTGACGGTGACGTCGTGCGTGGGAAGGGTGACGCGGAGACGAAATCGCCCTCCCGGCGTCCACCGGTTGGCCACCTCGGCGTCGTCGACGAAGACTGCGATTCGAACGGTGCCGGCGTTGACGCTTCCGGCCACGAGCCCGAACGAGACCTGTCTCGGCGCGGGCGCGAGAAGGGCGGGCGGTGCCGGACGAAGGAGTGCCGGCTCCGGGATCGGAATCGCGATCATGCAAGTCTCATCATGACCAGTGAGAGCGCGAGTAGCACGATGGCGGCGGTGAGGAGCTTGAGCGCACGCTCGTCGGCTCCGATCAGGGTCTCGACGCTAACCTCCTCGCTCGATCCGTCGTGCCGGAGGATCGTCCCGCGCACCTCGCTGACGTGCCTGCGCACGTGACGGACCTGGGTCGAGAGCCGGCGCTGCGCCAGGCTGAATGCGAAGGCGAAGGCACCGGCCGCGATCGCAGCCGGTGTGATCGTTTCCGCGACGGCGAAGAACCCCGTCACGAGCGGGAACGCTCCCCACGAGAGCGCAAACCAGGCATCCGTGTGGAAGCGTCCACCGAGGAGCTCCAGGTTGTAGGCGCAGACGATGAAGGCGCCGAGGGCTGCGAAGACGGCGATCCAAGGGCTCCAGGCGAACGCCGTGTAGAAGCCGATCGCGACGGCGCCGGCAATCGAGAGGACTGCCAGCAGGGCAAGCGTGCCGGACCCAAGCTCTGTGCGGAGCGGCCGGCCGTGCAGCTCGTCCAGCGCGTGCGCTCCGATTCCGACCGCCAGGAAGAAGGCTGCGAGCGTCGGTAGGAGTCGCGAGAGCCGGAAGTCTGGTGCAAGGGCGGCGCCGATCGCCACGTAGCTCAGGTGCCACGCCGTGTAGGGAGGGTGGAGGAGGGTCGCATAGTCACGCCAGCTCCCGGGTGCGAGCGCATAGAAGGCCGGCCGCGGTGCCTCAGCGCTCACGGTCACCCCAGACCACGATGCCGCCGCCCAGGCTGAGTGGGCGGAAGCGCGGCTCCGGGATACCCGCGGCGCGCCAGAGCTCAAGGAGCTTCGGGAGCGGTCGGTGCGCATAAAAGCTCCGGATGCTCGGCCCGAGGAACCGCCCGACGCGCCCCCATTCGGGCGAGACCACGCTGCCAGCGAGCGGGAGCCCCACGCGCACATACAGCTCCCAGGCGGCTCTAGCCATGGGATTGGAAGGCAAGAAGAACTCGAGCGAAGCGAGTCTTCCACCGGGACGAAGCACCCTGGCGAGCTCGCGCAACGTTGCGGCGGGGTCATCCACGTACCGGAGCAGGTAGGTGAACGTGACGGCGTCGAAGCTTGCGTCCTCGAACGGAAGCGACTCGGCCCGACCTTGCTCGAGTCGCACGAGCGCTCCGACACCGGCTGTGGCGACGCGGCGCCGGCCTGCAGCCAGCATCTCGGCACTCTGGTCTACGCCGACCACGGAGCACCCGTAGCGGTGCGCGAGCTCGATCGCCACCGCCCCTGTCCCGGTTGCGACGTCGAGGACGCTTTGGTCAGGACCCGCTTCGACCCGAGAGACGAGGAAGCTCCGCCAGCGCGGGTCCTGCCCGAAGGAAAGGACGCACGCATAGCGGTCGTAGGTCGGGCCGAGGGGCGCGAAAAGGCTCTGCGCCGCTCGTGTGGAGTCGCCGAGCGCTTGTTCCACCCGGCTATTGTTGCTTGCGGTGACGCTCGAGGATCAGATCGTCGGCGCCCGGGGGGCCGCGACCACCTTTGCATCGGACGAGGAAGAGGTCGTGGGTGTCGTCCCGGCGGAGACCTCAGCCGGCCGGCTCGTCTTCCTCTGCGCGTTCGCCGGATCGGGCGGGGAAGAGCGGTGGCTCGCACTCGATGCCGCCGGCGAGCCCGTTCGCGAGCGGGAACTCGTCCACGAAGCAGCTTCGATCGCAGCCATGTGCGAGCTCGCCGAGGAGAGTGCGGGCGGAGGCGACCTTGAAGCCCTCCGTGCGACGCTCGCCGAGCTCCGTGCCACCGAGAACCCCGAGGGAATCGACGAGGCGGAAGCGGCTGCGCAAGCGCTGGCCGGGACTCTTCTCGAAGCTCCACGGATCGCCAACCTCGCTTATCTGGACGCGGTTGGTTTGGCCGCGGCTCGACTGGAGCAGACCCTCGGGGATGTCGGAAGTTCCCCGTTCGCGGAGGCGATGAAGGTCGGGGTCGGCGCGGCCGACGAGCTGGCCCGTAGGGTCGAAGGCACGTACAAACTGGCGCTCGCTTAGATGCAAGGCAATTACCGATCAACTATCTAGGCGAGCCGAAAGGAGCGACATGGAAGGTGGGTTCGGGTTCCCATTCGGAGGCGATCCGGAGGAGCTCATGCGAGGGCTCCGCGAGTTTGCCGAACAGCAATCGGAGGCAGTGCAGGAGTCGCAGCGCGAGCAGTTCGCGACATTGACGCTGAACACAGCGGTCGAGTTGACCGGCGCAGCCCTGAAACGGATCGACGTCCAGGGACCCGCCGACGAGCAGGCGATCGCCCTTCGCGATGCGATGCGCGTGCTCTTTCCTGAGGCGGTTGCGCTGGTCTCCGCCGCGCGCCAGGGCTTCATGCGCGAGCGTTAGATGACCGTAGTCGACCGCGCGATCGTCCGCGTGCTGCCGGCCGTGCCGCGGCCGGTGGTCAAGCGGCTCTCCCGCCGGTACATCGCCGGGGAGGCGCTCCCGGAGGCGTGCAGGGTTGTCAAGCGGCTGAACGAGGCCGGGAAGCTCGCCACGCTCGACGTGCTCGGTGAAGAGGTGACGACGCGCGAGGAGGCCCTCACGCTCGTGGAGGCCTACCGAGACGTCTTCGAGACCATCCGCCGCGAGGAGCTCGACTCGAACGTCAGCGTCAAGCCGACAGGGCTCGGCCTGAGCATCGACACGGATTTTTGCGGGCAGAACCTGGCCGACCTCGTCCGCTGTGCCGAGGAGCGGAACAATTTCGTCCGGATCGACATGGAAGACGCGTCGACGACCTCCGACACGCTCGAGGTCTACCGATGGCTGCGGGCGGAGGGGCTGACGAGCGTCGGCGTCGTGCTCCAGGCGCGCCTGCGCCGGACGCTGGACGACATCTCCGCCCTGGCCGACCTCCATCCGAACGTCAGGGTGTGCAAGGGGATCTACCTCGAACCGCCTGAGATCGCGTACCAGGGAGCACAGGCGATCCGCGCGAACTTCGTCAAGGCTGTGGACGACCTGCTCGAAGCCGGCGCCTACGTCGCGGTCGCGACTCACGACGCCTGGGTGATCGACCGCGCGAAGGAGCTGCTCGAGAAGCACGGCAAGAAACGCGACGAGTACGAGTTCCAGATGCTGCTAGGGGTCCGTGACGAGCTCGGCCACCAGCTCGTTCGCGAGGGCCACCGGCTCCGTGTGTACGTGCCGTTCGGCCGCCGCTGGTACGAGTACTCGGTACGAAGGCTCCAGGAGAACCCGGCGATGGCGACCGCGATCGCGAAGGCGACGGCCCGCCGCTTCCTCCCGGGTCGCAACGGTCGCGGACGCGGCGCGGCGGCGTGAACCGCGAGCCGACCGGAGGGACTTACTCCGGATACCTCGTCGCGATCGCCGCTGTTTTCGTGACGGCGCTCGTCGTCTCGAACATCATCGCGGTCAAGCTGACCGAGGCCGGCAGCCACGTCCTCGACGCGGGCAACATACTTTTCCCACTCGCCTACCTGCTCGGGGACGTGCTCACGGAGGTGTACGGCTTCCGGACTGCGCGCCGCGTGATCCTGCTCGGGTTCGCGTGCAACCTCCTCGCGGTCGGAGCGATTCAGCTCGCCATCGCGCTTCCAGCGGCCGACTTCTGGCAGCCGAACCAAGAGGCGTACTCGTCCGTGCTCGGGACGTCGCTTCGCCTGTTCGGCGCCTCCCTCGCTGCCTACCTCGTTGGCGAGCTATCGAACTCGTTCGTGCTCGCTCGTCTAAAGGTGGCGACCGCGGGGCGGTTTCTCTGGACGCGCACGATCAGTTCTTCGGTCGTCGGCCAGGGCCTCGACTCGTCGATCTTTGTCCTGCTCGCCTTCGCCGGCACCGGGGCCCCCCTCGTTGAGACGATCGTGACGACGTGGGTGGTGAAAGTCGGCTGGGAGATTGCCGCCACGCCGCTCACCTACGTCGTCGTGAACGGGCTTAAGCGGCGCGAGGGGCTCGACGCGTTCGACCGCAACCTCAGGCTGAGCCCGCGCGCACTCTTGCGTAACGCCTAGCATCGCCGGGCGGCTCTTCCGAGCGGGCGAACAGCCGCCCGAGCGTCTCCAGCGACTCGACGAGCTGGCGCCGCTCGTGCTCGGAGAGGTCGTCCGCAAGCCGGCCCAGCGCGGCCACGAAGCGCTTCCGGCGGACGAGATGCTCGCGCTTTCCGGTCGCCGTCGCAACGACTTGCACGGCCCTCGCGTCGGCAGGATCGCGCTCGCGCCGGACGAGCTTCCGAGCGGCCAGGGCGTCGACGGTTCGGCTCGCGGTCGCGACCGTGACACCAAGCGCCTCGGCGAGCGCCCCCATCCGGCAGGGGCCTTCGCGGACGACGACGCGGAGCGCGATCGCCTGCGGCGTGGTCAGCTCGGCCGTCGAGAGCTCCTCTCCGGTGGTGGTCTTGCGCCGCTGCAGCTCGCCCCAGAGACGGATGATCCCCTCGGCCAGCCGCTCGCTCTCGGCCTCGTGGGTCATGCTGCCTGCCTTTGTGCCTGCGCGGTCTCCGCCACCGGCTCCTCCATCGTGTTGCGAAGCTCGGTGTGGGGCAGGAAGAGCGTCGCCACGAAAGCCAGGGCGCACAGCAAGATCCCCAGCGCGAAGGCCGGATTGAGGGCGTTCGCGAGCTCAGCAGGGCCCGCACTCGACGCCTCGGATGCGCCCAGCCGGGCGAGCATGATCGCGCCCATCGCCGTGACGCCGACCGTGGCTCCGATCGACCGGAAGAACTGGGTCGATGCGGTCGCCGTACCCATGAGCGACCGCGGAACGGCGTTCTGGACGACGACTGTGAAGTTCTGCATCAGAAGCCCGGTCCCGATGCCGACGATAACCACGTTGCGGGTCGCCTCGAATGCAGTCGAGTCGGGTCCCATGCCGGCGAGCAGGTAGAGCCCGGCCGCCATTATCGGGGGGCCGGCGAGGAGCACCGGACGGTAGTGGCCCGTCCGCGAGACGATTTGGCCCGAAGCGGCGCTCGACCCGATCCACCCCAGCATGAGCGGAGTCAGGACTGCGCCCGAGCTCGTCGCGCTCTCGCCCAGCACCTGCTGGACGAAGAGCGGGACGAACATGATCGTGCCGAAGATGGCCGCGCCGATCCCGAAGAGAGCGATCTGGGTGACGGCGAAGGTGCGGTTCCGAAAGAGGTCGAGCGGGAGGATCGGCTCGGCCGCGCGCCGCTCCTGTAGTACGAACGCGACCGTCAGCAGTGCGCAGGCGGCGAAGAGGCCCACGATGACCGGCGAGGCCCAGGGATAGTCGACGCCGCCCCAGACAGATCCGAGCAGGCCGGTGGAGATGGCCGCGGTGAGCAGGGCGGCGCCGAGGTAGTCGATCCGGTGCCGTTCCTTGACCTGCCTCGCGTCGAAGCCGATCCACACCACGATCAGCGCGAGCGCGGCGAGAGGAAGGCTGACGAAGAACGCCCAGCGCCAGGACGTGTTGTCGGCGATCCAACCGCCGGTCGCGGGGCCGACCACGGAGGACACTCCAAAGACGACGCCCATCAGGCCCTGCCACTTCCCGCGCTGTCGAGGCGGAATCATGTCGCCGATCACGGCGATGCCGAGTGGGATCAACCCGCCGGCGCCGAGACCCTGGATGGCGCGGCCCGCGATCAGCACCTCCATCGAGGGCGCGAGCCCGGCGACGATCGATCCTGCCGAAAAGAGGACGATCCCTAGCGCGAAGAACGGTCTGCGGCCGTAGAAGTCGGAGAGCCGGCCGTAGAGCGGCACCGTGACCGTGAGTCCGAGCATGTACGCGGAGAAGACCCAGGAGTAGTGCTGCAGTCCGCCGAGATCGCCGACGATCGTCGGGAGAGCCGTCGAGACGATGGTCTGGTTCAGTGCCGCGACGAGCATGCCGAGCAAGAGCCCGGCGAACACGATCAGGGTTCGCCGCCTGCCGAGTGGATAAACAGTTCGATCATTCATTCGTTACGTAACGAAAGTATATAGGACCCAACCGATCGAGGCGCGTTCGGCGCGTTAGGCTCCGCCGATGCCCCGGCTGGGGGATCGCCTGCGCCAGACTCGCCACCGCCTGGAGCGAGCTCGCCTCCTTCGGCGCTTGCCGAAGCGCTCGGTGGGCGTCGAGATCGGCGTCTGGGCCGGTGACCTCTCGGCTTCGATTCTCCGGGCCGTCCGGCCCACTCGGCTGCACCTCGTGGATCCCTGGGCCTTCGCGCCCGACGAGGGCTATCAGCAGGCCTGGTACGGAGGCGCCCGGGCGGGCGGGCAGGCGGAGATGGACGAGGTCTACGAGCGCGTACTGCAGCGCTTCGAGACTGAGATCGCGGACGGCGTCGTTGTCATCCACCGCTCGCCGTCCGCCGAGGCCGCGGCCCGGTTCGAGGACGCCTCGCTCGACTGGGTCTACGTGGACGGCAACCACCTGTACGAGTATGTGTGGGCGGATCTGGAGCTCTTCGCCCCGAAGGTGAGGCCGGGCGGCCTGCTCGCAGGAGATGACTACGGCGCTGCCGGTTGGTGGCATGACGGGGTGCGCCGGGCGGTCGACCGCTTCCTCGTCACGGACGCGGGTGCTTACGAGCCCGTCTTCCTCAGCGACCAGTTCCTCCTGCGCCGGGGTCTCTGAGGCGGGGAACTGCCCCGTTCTACGCCATGACCGAGTACCCGCCGTCGACGACGAGCGTCTGGCCGCGCACCATTGCTGCCTCCGGGGAGGCGAGGAAGCACACAGCGTCCGCGACGTCCCGTGGCTCGACGAGCCTCCCTGCCGGCGTTCGCTCGCGGTAAAAAGAGAGCATCGTGTCCCGCTTCGGAAAGTGCTCTAGCGCAGCAGTCTCGACCAGCCCGGCTGAGACGGCGTTGACCCGGATGTCGTGCGGGGCGAGCTCGACGGCGAGATACCGGACGAGCGCCTCGATGGCAGCCTTCGACGTCCCGACGAGGATGTAGTCCTCGAGCACTCGGGTCGACCCCAGGCTCGAGATCGCGATGATCGAGCTGCCGGGCGCCATCGACGGAGCGGCGGTACGGGCGAGCGTGAGCAGGGCGCGCGCGTTCGCGTTCATCGTCCAGTCCCAGTGCTTCTCGTCGAGCTCGAGCGCCGGGCGAATCACGCCGGATGCCGCATTGGAGACGAGCACGTCGAGTGGGCCTGCCTCCTCGGCAATCCGAATGGCCTTCTCGGGATCGCCGAGGTTGCCACGGAGGAGGACGGGCTCCGCCCCGAGCGCGCGAAGCTCCTCCGCCGTCTCTTCGGCCGCCTTGTCGTTTCGCAGGTAGCTGATCGCCACGCGAGAGGCGCCGAGCTCACTGAAGCGAAGCGCGATCCCCTTTCCGATTCCACGCGAGCCCCCGGTGACGAGGACCGACTTGCCCGCGAACGTCACCGGTCGCGGGTGACTGCCCGGTGGCTTGGCAACGTCTCCCAGCCCAGCCGGTCGGACGGCTCGAGCGGACCTTCCTCCGCCTTCGACGAGGCATGCCCGAGCCGGTCGAGCAATACCATCTTTTCCTCGCCGTAGCTGCGCACCGGATGACCCGGCGGGAGGTTCTCGGTGAGGGCCTTGACGCGGGCGCGGATCTGGTAGGCGAAGTGGGGGGTCGCCGGGCCGACGAGCGCGTCGATGTCGTCGATGGTCGGCTCCATCACGGGCGCGAGCTTAGCGCCTATGCTCGGCCGCCATGCGGCACCGGGTTCCTGCGGACGCTCTTCTGCTCGTCACCGTCCTCTTCTGGAGCTTCAACTTCACGGCTGCGAAGTATGCGCTCACGCATGGGTTCGCCCCACTCGCCTACTCGGCCCTGCGCTTCGGGCTGGGGGCCGTTCTGTTCTCCGCGGTCACCTTCGCGCGCGAGCGCTCGCTCCGGATCCGGCGCGGCGACGTCGCACTGGCGCTCGGGGCGGCGGTCCTCGGTATCTGGCTGAACCAGGTCAGCTTCACGTACGCGATCCGCCTGACCACCGCGGCCACCGTCGCCCTCATGTTCGGGACGCTTCCGATCTTCGTTGCGTTCTTCTCCCACCTCGTGGGCCACGAGCGGTTGCTCCTACGCCACTACCTGGCCGCGCTCGTCTCGTTCGCCGGGGTCGCGCTGGTCGCGGCCGGGAGCGGCGGCCAGATCTCCGGGGAGCTCGGCGGCATCCTCCTCGGGCTGGCCGGGGCCGCCACGTGGGCCGCGTACTCGGTCGCGATCGCACCGCTCATGCGAAGCTACTCGCCCTACCGGATCAGCGCGATCGTGCTCCTCGCGGGCTGCCTGCCGCTCTTCGCCTCGGCCGCCAGGCAGATCGCCGACCAGGACTGGGGTGAGCCAAATGCGCTGGCGTGGGGCGGGCTTCTCTACGGCCTGGTCTTCTCGCTCGTTCTCACCAATGTCATGTGGTTCACGGCGATCAGCCGCGTCGGGGCGACAAGGGCCTCGCTCTACGCAAATCTGCAACCGTTCCTCGGCGCCGTCTTCGCGCTCCTCATCCTCGAGGAGGCGTTCGGGCCCCTCCAGGTGGCGGGCGGCCTCGTGATCGGCGCCGGCATCGTCCTCGCACGCCTCACGCCGCCCCCGGCCGCGAACATCGACTAAACGACATGCGAGTTACCGATCAATCATCTAGCGTGAGTACGCCTTGAGCCAGCGCACGCTCGTCGTCGACTTTGACGGCACCATCACGGAGCAGGACGTCCTCGACGAGATCGCCCGGACGTTCGGCGACGACGAGGTCTACCGCGAGGTTGACGAGGCGCTCGATCGGAACGGCATCACGCTTCACGAGGTGCTCCGCCGCGAGTTCGAGCCGGTGCGGGCGCCCCTCGGTGAAGTCGTCGAGTGGATCCACGCGAATGCGAGCATCCGTCCCGGCTTCGGCGAGCTGGTGGAGCTCGCCCGCGAGCGCGGCTGGCGGCTCGTGGTCGTCTCGTCCGGCTTTCGCCAGCTGATCGAGCCGGTGCTCGAGCGGGCCGGCATCGAGGGCCTCGAGCTGGTCTCGAACGAGGTCGACCCGGATCCGGAGGGCTGGCGCATCACCTTCTTCGACGAGTCCAGGTGCGAGATCTGCGGTGAGGCGTGTAAGCGGATGACGGTGCGCTCCGTCGTCGACGGCGGGGAGGTCGTCTACGTCGGCGACGGCTACTCCGACCGTTGCGCCGCCGAAGATGCCGACCTGGTCTTCGCGCGGCGTGGGCTCGCCGCTTATCTCACCGAGCGGGGCGTGCCCTTCGAGCCCTTCGACGACTTCTTTCAGATCGCAGAAAAGCTCGAGACCGAATGAGCCCGGACACGCACGACCCGCTCGAGCTCGAGCCCGAGGCCATGCGGCGGCTCGGGTACCGGGCCGTCGACCTCCTCGTCGATCGTCTCGTCGGGCTCGACCCCGGCCCGGCCTGGCACGGTGCCGACCGGGCGGAGCTGGAAGAGCGGTTGCGCGAGCCTCCGCCGGCAGGCCCCGATGACGAGGGGCGCCTGCTCGAGCGTCTGGTCGAGGACGTGCTCCCGTTCGCGGGTCATCACGATCATCCGCGCTTCTTTGCCTTCGTGCCGAGCTGCCCCACCTGGCCCAGCATCCTGGGGGACTTCATCGCGGCAGGCGCGAACATCTTCGCGGGAACGTGGCTCCAGTCGGCCGGCGCGAGCACAGCCGAACTCGTGGTCATCGACTGGTTTCGACAGTGGCTCGGCTGGCCGCCACAGACGTCGGGCATCCTGCTCCCCGGTGGCTCCCAGGCGAACCTGACGGCCCTCGCCTGCGCGCGGGACACCACCCCCGGTGCGAGGTCGAGCGACGCGGTGATCTACGTCTCGAGCCAGGGACATTCGTCCGTGACCAGGGCGATCCGCGTGATCGGATTCGACGAAGATCAGGTGCGAGCCGTGCCCGTCGACGCAGCCTTACGGATGCGGACGGAAGCCCTCACCGCCGCCATGGAGGCCGACCGTGACGTGGGGCGCCGGCCGTTTCTGGTCGTTGCGAACGCCGGTGCGACAAACACGGGAGCGGTCGATCCGCTGGAAGAGATCGCTGCTGCCTGTGCCGCGGCCGGCGTCTGGCTACACGTCGATGCTGCCTACGGCGGCTTCGCGGTGCTCACCGAGCGCGGCCGGGAATGGCTACGGGGAATCGAGGCGGCCGACTCGATCACGCTCGACCCGCACAAGTGGCTCTACCAGCCCTACGAAGCCGGATGTCTCCTGGTGCGGGAGGGCACGCGTCTTGGCGACGCGTTCCAGATCATGCCCGACTATCTGCAGGACACTGCGGTCGCGGGCCGTGACGTGAATTTTGCAGACCGCGGAATCCAGCTGAGCCGCTCCGCCCGCGCGCTGAAGCTCTGGCTCTCGATCAAGTACTTCGGCGTCGACGCCTTTCGCGCTGCGATCGATCGCTCGCTCGACGTAGCGGTGCACGCCCAGGAGCTCGTGGAGGAGTCGTCCGTGCTGGAGCTCGTCTCGCCCGCCACGCTCGGGATCGTGTGCTTCCGGCGCCGTTTCGAGGGTCTCGACGAGGGGGGCCTCGCGCAGGCGAATGCCGACCTGGCGCACCGCTTGGCCGAGAGCGGCGAGGGCATGGTCTCCTCGACCAGGGTGGACGGCCGCTACGCGCTCCGGATGTGCGTCCTGAACCACCGCAGCGGTCCACAGGACGTAGAGCGCGTGCTCCACTGGCTCGAGACCGCCTAGATGGCGCGCCTCGAGCTCCCGGAGCCATACAGCTTCGAGCTCTCGACCGAGCGGTATCGGCGTTTCGGCCCCGACCCGGCCGCGCTCTGGCACGAGGGCGGCCTGCACCGGGTGCTCGCAGGCCGCGAGGTACGGATCGAGGCCGCACCAGGTGGCGTGTATGTGACGCCCGGTGAGGCTCGAGTCGTCCCGGAGGTCGAGCGCTTCCTGGGTGCGTTCTTCGACCTGGAGGCGTTTTACGACTACGCGGCCGGCGACGCCGTTCTGTCGCGCGTAGCGACGGCGCTGGCGGGTTTTCGCCCGCCCATCCTCGGCGATCCCTTTGAGTCCTTGGTCAGCTCCATCACCGCGCAGCAGGTCTCGCTCCTGGCGGCGCGTGCCATTCGCAGTCGGCTGGTGGAGCGCTACGGCGTCCAGCACGAGCACGCCTGGGCATTTCCTGGCCGCGAGCGGATCGCCGGGGCAGAGCCGGCCGAACTCGTCGCGCTCGGCTTCTCGAACCGCAAGGCCGAGTACACCGTCGGGCTCGCACGCAGCGACCTCGACCTCGACGCGCTTGCCGGACTTTCGGACGACGCGGTGAAGGAGCGCCTGACGGCGCTGCCCGGGATCGGAGACTGGACCGCCGAATGGTTTCTCGCGCGGCACCTCGGCCGCCCGGATGCCTGGCCCGCGGGGGACCTGGGCCTGCGCAAGGCGGTGGGCCGGTTCTACCTGGATGGCCGCGACGCCTCCGTCGAGGAGACGCGCGCCCTCGGCGAGCGCTTCACCCCGCACGGGAACCTGGCCGCCCACTACCTTCTGACCGGCATGCGAGTGATGGATTGACGTACGAGGTCAGTCAGGACGGCCTCCCGACCGAGGAGCTGCTCGGGGAGCTCGTGCACGCGGCGCGCGAGCGCGGCGAGAGCGAGATCCGGGTCAAGACGAGCCACGAGGCCGGTGATGCCTGGATTCGCGCCGGGTTCACCGAGGTTGCGCGCACGCTGACCGCCTCTATCGATGCGCTCGGGGCGCGGCTCGGCCCGGCTACGGACCCGTCGTTCGGGTCGATCCACGTCCAGACCGACGATGTCGACGCTGTCGAAAGGGCAGTCCGGCAGTTCGTTCCCAGGCTCCCCGGCGGCTCGAAGGGGAGCGTCGTCCTGCCGCCGCGGGACGGTTGGGTCGGGATCTTCGACGAGCTCACCGATCGCGAGCCGGAGATGCTGCGGCGACTGGCGCGGGAGCTCTCGGATCGGATGGGTGCGTTCGTCCTTGCCCTGGGGGCCGAGGAGGGGAGAGTCGTCCGATACATCGCCTTCGAGCGAGGGCGGGTGGTCGACGAATACCTCTCGGTCCCGGAGTTCCACGGGCCGCTGCCGCCCGGCGAGGTGATCGCGCTGGGAGCGAATCCACGCCTCATGGCGCGGATGACCGGCGCCGATGCCGAGGCGATCCGCGCCACGGCACGGACTGCGGCCGATCCGGCCGACCTCCCCCCGGCGAGTGAGCTGATCGTCGACATCGCAAATCTCTTTGGCCTTCCCGCCGCCCACGGCGGCTACGAGCAAGCGATCGATCACGACGGCGCGATCCTCATCGAGCGCTAGAGACCGGCCGCGTAGCCGTCCTTCCGGGGATCTGAGCCGCCCAGCAGGGCTTCGCCCTGGACGAGGATCGCCTGGGCGCCGCCGAAATCCGGCTCCCGGCTCTTCACGACCTTGTAGCCGAGGCGCTCGAGCTCCCCGGCGCGCTCCCAGAGGCCCTCCTCCAGGTGCACCTTGTCGTCCCGCACCCGGAAGCGTGGGCGGTCGATCGCGGCCTGGGGGTCGAGGCCCTCATCGACAAGGCTCGAGACGAGCTGGACGTGCCCCTGAGCCTGCATGAAGGTGCCCATGACGCCGAAGGGTCCGAGCAGGCCGCCGTCCCGGAGGAGCAGGCCCGGGATGATCGTGTGGAAGGGGCGGCGCCCAGGCTCGACGCGTCCGTACAGGTCGAAGCAGGCGCCGCGGTTCTGGAGGACGATCCCCGTGCCGGACGCGACCAGGCCCGAGCCGAAGTGGTCGTAGAGGCTCTGGATGAAGGAGACGGCCATGCCATCCTCGTCCACGACGCAGAGATAGACCGTGCCGCCGAGGGGCTCGGCCACGGAGGCGACCGACTCCCCACGGCGACGGGCAAGGAACTCGGCTTCGAGGAGCCCGGACGCGTCGGCGCCGTCCCGAACGTGCGTGAAAGCGTCGGCGAGGGCCAGGCGGACGCACTCAATTTGATTAGCGAGGGTCGCCTCGCCGAGGTCGAGCAGCCCGAGCCCTTCGAGGGCGGCGACGCCCTGCGTCGGCGGCGGAAGCTCGAGCACGGTGACGTCGCGGTAGCGGATCCCCAGAGGCTCGACCCACCGAGCTTGGTACCGGGCGAGGTCGTCCTCCTCGAGCCAGCTCGCACGCGCGATCTCCCTGGCCACCTTGCCCTCGTAGATCGCGGGCGGTCCTTCCTCGGCGATCAGGCGTAGCGTCCGGGCCAGCTCGGGAAGTCGAAAGCGACCGCCGGGCGTGGGCGGACTCGGGAACCCCGGAGGGACCACGGCCCTCTCCCAGGCGCGGGCGGTCACGACGCCCGCCGCCACGCCGCGCTCCGCTGCCGCGACCGCATCGGAGAGACAGACGTCGAGCCCGAGCCGCCCGAACCGGTCGGCGAGCGCGGCCCAGCCCGCGACCGCGCCGGGGACGGTCACAGATCGCGGGCCGTGCTCCTCCACGGGCTCTAGGGGCTCGGCGGCGACCGGAGCAGGTCCAGCGGCGTCAAGGCCGATCGCGTCCCCGTCCCGCCAGACGATTGCGAAAGCATCCCCGCCGACTCCGGTGGACATCGGCTCGGAGACGCAGAGCATCCCTGCGGCTGCGAGCGCCGCGTCGGCCGCGTTCCCGCCGCGCTCGAGCGCCCGGAGCCCGGCCCGTGTGGCGAGTGGCTGGCTCGTGGCGACCATGGCGTTTGCCGCCACGGCAGGTGGCCGGGGCGGGGCGGGGCGCCAGGGCATGAGGCTAGGATCGCAGACGTGCTGACGCTCTACGATGCGGCCCGCTGTCCGTACTGCGCGCGCGTGCGCATCCTCCTCGCCGACAAGGGGGTTCCATACGAGCCGGTCGAGGTCGACCTCGATGATCGGCCGGCCTGGATCTACGACAAGAACGTGACGGGCCGCGTGCCGGTGCTCGAGGAGGACGAAGGGCTCGTGCTACCGGAGTCGAGGGTGATCATGGAGTACCTCGAGGAGCGCTTCCCGGAGCCGTCCCTCTGGCCTGCCGACGCCGCCGTTCGGGCGCTGGCACGGCTCCTCCTGGAACGGTTCGAGGACCTCTCCGACCCCTACTACGACCTGCTCAAGGACCGGCCGGGGGCCTCGGAGGAGCGCCTCCGGAAAGCGCTCGCCAAGCTCGACGGGATTCTCGAAGCGCAGCCGTTCCTGACGGGAGCCGCCTACGGGCTGGTGGACATCGGCTACCTGCCTTGGATTCTGCGCCTGGAGACCCGGCTCGGGCTCGACCTCGCTGAGCATCCTTCGCTCGCCGCCTGGCGGGACCGGGTCGCCAAGCGGCCCTCGGTTCGGGCAGAGATCGAGCTGCTGGCAGCGGTATGAGCTCACCCAGCAGGGGCTTCACGGTGCTCCTGCTCCATGCCTTCCCGCTCGACGCGCGCATGTGGGACGAGACCCGAAGTGAGCTTGGAGAACTCGCTGTGGTCGCCCCGACCTTGCCGCCCGAGGGCGGCGGGCGAACGCTCTCCGGCTGGGCGGGCGCAGTCCTCGGCCTGGTCGAAGGCGACCTCGTCCCGGTCGGGGTGTCGATGGGGGGCTACCTCGCGTTCGAGCTCTGGCGCCAGGCGCCCGAGCGTATCTCCGGCCTCCTTTTCTCCGATACGCGCGCAGGGCCCGAGACGGACGAGGGGCGTGCCGGGAGAGAGCGAACGATCGGGCTGATCCGCGAGCAGGGTGCGACCGGCCTCTGGGCGGAGATGGAGCCGAAGCTCTTCTCGCCTGCAGCCGGGCCCGAGGTCGTCGAGAGGGCGCGGTCGCTCGTCCTCGGGCGGGATCCTGACGACCTTGTCACGTGCGTCGAGGCGATTCGCGACCGCCCCGACTCGCGGGCAATCCTGCCGACGATCGACGTGCCGACACTTGTCCTCGTGGGTGAGAAGGACGAGCTGACGCCTCCACCCGAGGCGGCGGCGATCGCCTCGGGCATTCGGGGCGCGAAGCTCGTCACGATCCCGGAGTCGGGCCATCTCCCGCCGCTCGAGCGGCCGGGAGCGTTCCTGGCGAGCGTCCGCGCGCTGCTTGCGGAGGTTGGTGCGTGACCGGCGACGAGCTGGCTCGCCGCCTGGACGAAGGCACGGTCGCGGTCGTCGACGTCCGGACCCACGAGGAGTTCGAGGGGAACACCGGCTACCCCTGCGATCCCCGTCAGGGCCACATTCCTGGAGCCGTCCACCTTGATTGGGAGGAGCTCTTCGCCGGGGAAGGGCGGCCACACGGCCGCGAAACCTTGCTCGCGCTCCTCCGCGATCGCGGTGTCGATCCGGAGCTCGAGCTCGTCACTTACTGCCACTCCGGCCAGCGCTCCGCCTTCGCTGCCGTGGCGCTTCGGGACGCCGGGTTCGAGGCCGAGAACTACGAAGGCTCCTGGCACGAGTGGTCACGCCGCGATCTGAATTAGGCTAGGCGACCATGCTGCTGGATCGAAAAGTGTGCCTGATCACGGGCTCGGGCGGCGGCCTCGGCCGCGCGGCGTCCATCCTCTTCGCGCGCGAGGGCGGGAAGATCGTTGTCACCGACATGGACGAGGAGGGCGGCCGGGAGACCGTTCGGCTCGTCGAGGAAGTGGGGGGCGAGGCTGCCTTCCTACCCGGGGACGTCTCGGACGACGGCCAGGTTCGCGCACTCTTCGACCAGGCCGTCGAGCACTTCGGGCGGCTCGATGTCAGCTACCACAATGCCGGGATCATGCACCCGGACGACACGAGCCCGGTCGACACGCCACTCGAGGTCTGGCGGAAGACGATCGACATCAACCTCAAAGGTGTCTTCCTCTGCTGCCGGTACGCGATCCCGAAGCTTGTCGAGTCCGGGGGCGGGTCGATCATCAACGTGGCGTCGTTCGTCGCTCTGATGGGCGCCGCGAACCCGCAGATCGCCTACTCCGCGTCGAAGGGAGGGGTGCTGTCGATGACCCGGGAGATGGCCGTCCAGTACGCGCCCCAAGCCATCAGGGCGAATGCCCTCTGCCCGGGCCCGGTCCGGACGCCGCTCCTCGAGCCGCTCCTGAAGGACGACGAGCGGCGTGAGAACCGTCTGAACCACATTCCGCTGGGCCGCTTCGCGGAGCCCGAAGACATCGCCAAGGCCGCACTCTTCCTGGCGAGCGACCTCTCCTCCTACATGACCGGGACGGAGTTCGTGGTCGACGGCGGCATTACCGCCGCCTATCTGACCAAAGGGCCCTAGACGCGAGGAAGACGCTCGCGCTCGCGCGACTTGCCTGGAGCCCGACTGCTGGTCTAGGAGTTGGTACTCGCTCGAGGCGACCAGATCCACGTGTCATCGAGGAGCGTGGCATCGAAGCTCTCGGCCTTCCAGCGCGCGCCGCCGAAAACAAGCAGGTCGGCGCCGGCTGAGACGACGGTCCTTCCACTGACGAGCTCGTCGGTGTCGAGCGGCGGTATCCGAATCCAGCTGTCGGTGGCCGCGTCGAGGATCCAGCCGCGGTAGCCGAAGTAATGGCCGAGGAATTCGGTGAGGACGCCGCTTCCGAAGACCTCCTCACCGCCGGGGGGGTTGGGAAGCGCTGACCACCTACCGCTTGCGGGGTCGAGGATGCCGCCGTAGGGATAGGTGCGGCCCCAGTTGTTGGTGTCGCCGCCGTCGGCGCCGCCGAGCATGGGGTTGATCAGACGCCCGTCGTCGATCACCCAAGGTCCAGAGGCGAGGATCTCGGAGTCGGGCAGTCGCCGCCATGAACCGTTTTCGAGGTCGAGCGCTGCGGCGCGGGTGATAGACGGCTTCTCGGAGCCGGGGTTGGGAACGAGCTCGTGGTCGAAGAGAAGGAGTTCCTGGCCGTTCCAAGCCATGGAGCGATCGAACGACGGCGAGAGTGGATCGGGCGGAAGCTCGCTCCAGGAGCCTGTAGCCGGGTCAAAGACGAGATCCGGCTGCTCGCCCTGCTCGTCGGTGCCCGTATACGCGACAACCTTGTCGCCCGCCTCGACGATGCCGTGGAAGCGGTCGGCGTCACCTGCGGGTAAGGGCAGCTCTCGCCAGCGGTCTTCGCGAGGGCGATATGCGAGGAAGGCGCTCTCCGCGTTCGGTCTGCCTGGGGTTCCGGGGATCCAGAGGTACGCAGTCGCGCGGATGACGACAGCTTGTGCCCACTCGAAGGACACTGGCGAGTCGGCGATCCGGCGCCACGTGCGGGTCTGCGGATCGAAGGCGGCGCCATCGATCAAGCGGTGGCATGTTAGGGGGGACACAGGAGGCGTTAGGGGGGCAGGGAGCCGCGTCGCTGCCGCCGATGAGCAGCACTTCGCTTCCGGTCCAGAG
>DATHAG010000044.1:0-7894 GCA_035296825.1 Gaiellaceae bacterium
TGTCGCGGTTCGCGTTCCAGACGCGCAGCTGGCGATCCGAGCCGTTCCCGCGTGCGAGGATCTCGCGGATCCCCTCCAGCTCGCGCTCGGAGCCGAGGTCGCGCGCGTGCGGCTCGAGGTCGCGGAGCGTCCGCCGCACGAGCTGCGCGATCGGGACGCGGTTCCGGCGGCCGGTCGCGAGGTCCATGACGGGCGCTTCGAGGCCGTAGCGTGCAGCCAGCCACTTGTTCTCGGTCACCAGGATCCGATGGTAGGACGGAAGCTCTTCGCCGGCGTCATAGCGCTCGGAATAGAACTTGACGATTCCCTGGATGTAGGCAGCCAGGGCGACCGCCTCCTCGACGCGCGTCACGGCGTCCATGATCCGTACCTCGACGGTGCCGAAGCGCGGGTGGAGCCTCACGTCCCACCAGATGTGGGTGTAGTCGGCGATGCACCCCGTCTTCTCGAGTTGGCCCACGACCTCGGCGAAGTCTGCGTAGTCCCGGAAGCGCGGCGGGGGGCCCGAACGGGGAAATGCCGCGAAGATCATCTGGCGACTCGAGGAGAGGCCCGTCGGCTCCCCGCGCCAGAACGGCGAGTTGCCCGAGAGCGCGAGGAGGTCGGTCAGGTGGACGAGGAGGGCGCTCTGGATCTTGATCGCCTTCTCCGGGTCGTCGATCCCGACATGCACGTGCATCCCGAAGATGAGCTCCCGCCGGGCGACGTACTGGAGCTGGTCGACAAGGTTCCGGTAGCGGTCGCGGGCCGTGATCCGCTGCCGTTCGAAGAGGCTGAACGGGTGGGTGCCCGCAGAGCCGACTCGGAGGCCCCGTGCCCGAGCGATCTCCGTTACGTGCGCACGCAGCTTGCGGAGCTCCGCGTCGACCTCAAGCACGGTCTTGCAGACCGGTGTCGCGATCTCGAGGACGGATTGCATGAGCTCAGGCGCGATCCGTTCTGCGAACTCGCTGCCGGCAGTGGCGCTCAAAATCGTGTCGACGTGCTGAACCAGATCGTACGACTCCGTGTCGAGCAGCATGTACTCCTCCTCGACACCGAGCGTGTAGGGATCGCTCTTCCCGAAGTTGTGGTCGAGCACGCTTCCGCCCTCGGCGAAGCTCTTACCTGTGATGGTCGCGGGATAGATCTGCTTCACGGCCTTGACTGTATCCCGCTCGTGCGGGCGAATCGACCGTTAGAGCGGGAGAACGGCGTCGGCCTCGATCTCCACGAGCCAGCGTGGATCCACGAGCTCCTTGACGGTCAGCGTCGTGTTGGCCGGCCGGGTCTCGGAGAACGCCTCGCCGTGCGCGCGTCCCACGCCTTCGAAGTCCTCGGTGCGGACGAGGTAGATGCGCGTTCGAACGACGTCGGCCAGAGAGCCGCCCGCCTCCTGGAGGGCTCGCTCGACGATCTCGAGACAACGCTTCGCCTGGGAGTAGGCGTCTGAAGGCGGGTCGCTGCCGTCCGCCATGATGGGGGCGCAGCCGGCAACCCAGACCTGGCTCCCGACCTGGACCGCACGCGAGTAGCCGACCACCGGCTCGTAGGGCGATCCGGAAGAAATCAGACGCCTGTGCAAAGCGCATCTAGTATCGCTGTCCGTGTCGGCGATTGCCGCTATCGACGAGTGGGGCGCCGAGCACGCGGCGGCGGGCGTCGTCCAAGGCGCCCGTGTGGTCGAGATACACGGAGAACCGGGCCACGTTTTCCGCTGGGCTTCGATTACGAAGCTCCTGACAGCAAGCGCCCTACTCGTGGCGGCCGAGGAGGGCATCGTCGACCTGGAAGAGGCGGCCGGACCAAGGGGCTCCTCGATTCGGCATCTCCTCGCCCATGCATCGGGCTTGCCGTTCGAGGGTCTCGATCCGATCGCGCCTCCGGGCGAGAGGCGGATCTACTCCAACACGGGCTACGAGATGCTCGGCGACTTCGTGACGGAGCGTGCCGAGATGGCCTTCGCGGACTACCTCCGCGAGGCGATCCTGGAGCCCCTTGGGATGGGGGCGACCCACCTGCAGGGATCACCCGCCTCGGAGTGTCACGGACCGCTCGAAGACCTGCTTCTCTTCGCACGCGAGCTCCAGGCCCCGTCGCTCGTCGCTTCGGAGACATTCCAGGAGGCGACCCAGACGGTCTTCCCTGGGCTCGTCGGGGTGCTCCCGGGGTTCGGCAGGCAGGACCCGATGGACTGGGGCCTCGGATTCGAGTTGAAGGACGCCAAGAACCCGCACTGGACCGGGACTCGAAACTCGCCCCGCACCTTCGGCCACTTCGGCGGCTCGGGCACCTTTCTCTGGGTCGATCCCGAGCCCAACCTCGCGACCGCGTGCCTTACCGACCGGGAGTTCGACGACTGGGCGCTCGAGGCCTGGCCTGCCCTGTCGGACGCGGTGCTCTCGGACTTCCGCTAGGAGCCTAGGCCGTGAAGAGCGGGCGCACGAGCTCGTCGAAGGTATCGCGGTCGCAGCTTGCGACGACCGCGGGCGTCATGCCCTTGACGGTCGCAGTTCGCGGCACGTCGATGACCAGCCCGACCTCGCCGAAGTAGTCGCCGGGCCGGAGGAGGTTCCGCTGGCCGCGCTCGGCCTGTGAGACGCTCAAGAGGCCCGAGAGGACGACGTAGAAGCGATCACCTGGCTCCCCTTCGGCGACGACCTGTTCGCCCGCGCCGACGGTGTGGCGTTCCATGCGTTCGCCGAGCTTTGCGAGCGTCTCGCCTGGGAGCCCCGCCAGAAGCTCGATCCGCGCAAGCTCGTGCGCGGTCGCGGACTGGTGCCTCACTCGTCGGGCTGGGAGCCGGGCGAGGCGGCGCCATCCGGGTCCTCGTGTCCCGGCCCGCGTTGTGCGTCCTCTTCCCGGCGTCGCTCGAGCGAGGAATCCTCTTCCTGCTCCTTCGGCTCCGGACCCTCGGCGTTCGGCTCGATCTCGCTCATGGACCCATTGTAGGACGGAGCCAGGCCGGCCGGGATACCGTGGGCGCGTGGGCGAGCTCGACGGCTGGAAACACTGTCCGCGCTGCGCGTCGCACCTGCGACCCGAACCCGGCGCGGTCCGCTGCGACACGTGTGGGCTCGTTGTCTACGCGAAGCCCGCGCCGGCCATCTGCGGCCTCGTCGTCGACGACGGAGGACGTGTCCTTCTCGGCAGGCGAGCGCGCGCGCCGGCGGCTGGGCTCTGGGACATCCTGGGTGGCTTCATGAACGAGTACGAGCACCCGCTCGACACGCTCAAGCGCGAGCTGCGAGAGGAAACGGGCCTCGACGTCGAGGCCGAGGCGTTCGTCGGCGTAGTCGCCGACAGGTACGGGGACGAGGGCAACGCCACACTCAACCTGTGCTGGACGGCCAGGATCATTTCTGGAGACGCGGCGCCCTCCGACGACGTCTCCGAGCTCCGCTGGTTCGAGCCGCACGAGCTCCCCGGCGAGGAGGAGCTCGCGTTCTCGAACACGGCAGAGCTCCTTCGCGCCTGGCGAACAGCTAGCTAGGCCAGGAAGAGCCGAAGAATGGGCCAGACGGCCCATTGTCGCTCCTGCCTCAGCTGTCGATGATCAGACCATCGTGAGCGACTCCCACGTGCACCGCATCGACGATTTCCTCCACGAGGATTGGATCGACGTCTGGACGAGCGAGGTCGTCGCTCAGGTCGAGGATTACCTCGCGAAGCACGCGGCGTTTCGCGCTTTTCTCGAAGACGGTTCCGGCGCAGCCGGGGCGGTCTAGACCTCGACGAGACCCAGGTTCCGCTCGAGCATCCCCTTGGGCTGGGCGCCCACGGCCGCAGCCGCCGGTTTGCCATCGCGGAAGATGATGATCGTCGGAATGCTCATGACGCCGTAGCGCTGCGCGAGCGCAGGCTGCTCGTCGATATTCACCTTTGCGATCCGCAGCTCACCGGATCGCTCCTCGGCGATCTGGTCCAGGACCGGAGCGACGGCATGGCACGGGCCACACCACTCCGCCCAGAAGTCCACCACGACCGGCTGCTCGCTCTCGAGCACCTCGGCTTCGAATGTCTGTTCTGTCAGTTCTGTTGTCATCGTTCTCCTTCTGAATTTGGGGCCGGCCGCGAGCCACCCTCCGGCTTCAGCCTATTCCCGTCTTGCGCGCGACTGTTGCGCAAATTGTGTCTGGAGGGTTAAACGACGAGACGGATCAGTAAAATCCCACGCCGGACCCGCCACTAGACTGGCCCCGTGGCGCCTGGCCCTGTCTTCACGCCCCTTCCCGCGGTCCCCGACCACCCGGCCCTGGAGCGGGAGGTCCTCGCCTGGTGGGACGATGCGGACATCTTCCAGAAGCTCAGAGCCCAAAATGCCGAGGGCGCTGCCTGGAGCTTCATCGACGGCCCCATCACAGCCAACAATCCGATGGGCGTCCACCACGCGTGGGGCCGCACGCTCAAAGATGTCTTTCAGCGCTACAAGGCGCTGAACGGGTTCGATCAGCGCTACCAGAACGGCTTCGACTGTCAGGGGCTCTGGGTCGAGGTCGAAGTCGAGAAGGCCCTCGGTCTGAACTCGAAGCGTGAGATCGAGGAATACGGCCTCGCGGAGTTCGCCCGTCGCTGTCGCGAGCGTGTGGCGGAGTTCTCGGAAGTTCAGACCAGCCAATCGATCAGGCTCGGCCAGTGGATGGACTGGGACAACGACTACTACACGTTCTCGGACACGAACATCAGCTACATCTGGCGCTTTCTGAAGAACATCCATGAGCGCGGCTGGCTCTATCAGGGCCACCGTTCGATGGTTTGGTGCCCGCGCTGCGGCACTTCCCTTTCCCAGCACGAGCTGATCGACTCGTACCGCGATATCACCCATCCGTCGCTCTACGTCCGGTTTCCGCTCAAGGACCGAGAGGACGAGGCACTCGTCGTCTGGACGACCACGCCCTGGACGCTCCCCGCGAACGTGGCCGCAGCGGTACACCCCGATGCGCGCTACGCGCGGGTCGAGACTTCGGCCGGAATCGAGATCATCGCCGAGGCGCTCAGTGAGGCGCTCCCGCTGGCCGGCGAGGTCCGCAACACCGTAGTCGGGTCAGAGCTCGTCGGGCTCGAGTATGAAGGCCCATTCGACGAGCTCGATCCCCAGCAGGGAGTCGTCCACCGCGTGATTCCGTGGGAGGAGGTCTCCCTGGAGGAGGGAACGGGAATCGTCCACATCGCGCCGGGCGCCGGCACGGAGGACTTCGAGCTCGCGCGGATCCACGACCTACCGGTGCTTGCCCCGATCGACGAGTCCGGTCGGTTCTACCCTGAGTACGGCTGGCTACACGGCCGCTCCACGGACGAAACCGTCGGCCAGATCGTCGGCGACCTGGGTGAACGCGGTCGGCTGCTCGACGCCGGCGAGATCACCCACCGCTATCCCGTTTGCTGGCGCTGTTCCACGCCGCTCGTCTTCCGTATCGTCGACGAGTGGTTCATCTCCGCGGACGAGATCCGGCCCAAGATGCTCGCTGCAAATGCCACCGTCCGCTGGACGCCCGAGTTCTACTCAAGGCGGATGGACGACTGGCTTCGCAACATGGGCGATTGGTGCATCTCGCGGAAGCGGTACTTCGGGTTGCCACTTCCCTTCTACCGCTGCGAGGACTGCGATCTCCTGAACGTCATCGGCTCCGAGCAGGAGCTACGGGAGCGCGCCGTGAGCGGAGTCGATCAGCTCGAGGAGCTGCACCGGCCCTGGGTGGACGAGGTGACGATTGCGTGCGAAGGGTGTGGCGCCGAGCTTCGGCGTCTCCCGGAAGTCGGTGACGCCTGGCTCGACGCCGGCATCGTGCCGTTCTCGACACTGGGCTGGCAGAACCCCGAGTACATCGAGGACGGGTACGCCACGGGCGCTGCCCGCGGGCTCACCGGGGCCGACCTTCCAGACCACGCGTACTGGGAGACGTGGTTCCCAGCCGACTGGGTCTCGGAGTCTCGAGAGCAGATCCGGCTCTGGTTCTATTCGCAGCTCTTCATGTCGGTCGCGCTCCTGGACGGGGCGCCGTACCGACAGGTCCTTACGTACGAGCGGGTCACCGATGAGACCGGTCGTGCCATGCACAAGTCCTGGGGCAACGCCATCGAGCTGAACGAGGCGCTCGACCGGATGGGTGCTGACGTGATGCGCTGGCTTTATTGCTCCCAGGTGCCGAGCCAGAACCTGAATTTCGGTTTCGGGCTCGCCCGGGAGGTGAAGCGCGAGCTCCTGACCTTCTGGAACTCGGTCAGCTTCCTGATTCTCTACGCGAACGTCGAGGAGTGGAGTCCCGACGCCCAGCTCCTCGATACGGGGCCGGCAAGGGACGATTTGGCTCAGCTCGACCGCTGGCTGCTCGCCCGCGTCCAGCAGCTGATCGCCGAGACGAACGACGGATTCGAGCGTTTCTGGACGCCGGCTATCACGAAGGCGTTCACGTCGTTCATGGGCGACCTCTCCGACTGGTACGTCCGGCGGAGTCGTCCGCGCTTCTGGCGTGGGGAGGAAGCCGCGCTCGAAACCCTGTGGTATGCGGTCGTGCAAGCACTCCGCGCGATCGCTCCTCTGATGCCCTTCCTATCCGACCACCTCTGGCGAAACCTTGTCGCGGACCCGTGCGACGATGCTCCCGAGAGCATCTTTCTCGCCGGCTGGCCCCAGGTCGTTCCGCACCTCGGGGACAAGGCGCTGCTGGTCGAGGTCGAGGAGGTTCGCCGGGTCGTCGGTCTCGGCCATTCCGCGCGTCAGCAGGCGGGTCGAAAGGTGCGCCAGCCTCTTCGTCGCATGGTCGTCGAGGGCGCGCAGGCGTCCTCGCCCCATTCCGAGGAGATCAAGGCCGAGCTGCGGGTGAAAGAGCTCGAATTCGGACCGGTCGAAGGCACATATCTGCGGGTGAAGCCCAATCTGCCGGTCCTCGGGCCGCGACTCGGGAAGGAGCTCGCAAGGGTCCAGGCCGAGCTTCAGGAAGGGCGCTTCGAAGACCTTGGAGAAGGAAACTTTCGCGTTGCGGGTCACGAGCTCGGGCCGGACGACGTCTTCGTCGAGAGGCAGGCACCGGACGGCTGGGCGTTTGCATCGGACGACGGTCTCGCGGTCGCGCTCGATACGCGTCTCGATCCAGAGCTCGAGCTCGAGGGACGCGTGCTCGACCTGATCCACGCGATTCAGCTCATGCGAAAAGAGGCGGGGCTCGAGATAACAGACCGGATCGTCTTGACCCTCCCCGGAGACGATGTGCTCCAGCATGCCGACTGGATCAAGCAGGAGACCCTCGCCACTCGGATCGAACAAGGCGAGGAGCTCGGCATCTCCAAGGCTTAGGGCTGCTAGGCCACTGCTCGTGAGCCGAGCTCGGCCGGAAGCTTGAAAGCGACCCTCTCCTCCTCGCCGGCCATCGTCTCGACCTCGACGTCGCCGCGTGCCCGAAACCAAGCGACGACGCGGCGGACGAGTGCTTCTGGTGCAGAGGCGCCGCAAGTGATTCCGATGATTTCCGCGCCGGAGAGCCAGCTCTCGTCGATCGCGAGCTCGTCCTCGATCAGGTGCGCGGCCACGGCTCGGCGGCGTGCGACCTCGACCAGGCGCTTCGAGTTCGAGCTGTCTTGCGACCCGATTACGAGCAGGAGGTCGACGCGCTCGAGGATCTTCTTGACCGCACGCTGGCGGTTCGTCGTCGCGTAGCAGATGTCCTCGTGCTTCGGAGCCTCGATGCCGGGGAAGCGAGCCCGCAGGACGCCCACGATCGCCTCTGTCTCGTCGACAGACAGCGTCGTCTGCGTGATGTACGCGAGTGGCCGGCCGCCTGGCGGCTCGAGCCGATGAGCCTGGTCGACGTTCTCGACAAGGACGATCGCCTCCGGCGCCTCCCCGATCGTTCCCTCGACCTCCTCGTGGCCGGCATGGCCGATCAGGACGACGGTGTAGCCACGGGCCGCGAAGCGG